>JACPTD010000066.1 GCA_016192955.1 Candidatus Woesearchaeota archaeon
TCACTGCAATTCCATAACCTAAGAGTTCATAAATAAGTGCGGTTATTTCTGCATTTTCATTTTCGAAGGTAAAGCCTGCTTTAGATGTTGTGCCTGTATGAAATAATGTCATATTTTGATCCGCTGGCTGTGATTTTGGCTTAACATAATCCTCTCCTGGATTGCCGTCCGAATCCATAAATGTCTTGAGAATAACATATCCAATATCTGTCTCTTTCCAAATCCTTTTTATTTGCTCATCCTTTTTGCAGCAGATGGAAGCAACTCCAACATTGTTTCTTATCCCTAATTCCTCAATTTCTTTTTCAAGCCCCATCTAACCTCACCTCTTTAAACTTTTTTGAGAAAAAGAGAGTAAGTATGAATCCTCGGTTTATCTTAAAATCAACCAAAATTTTACTTTTTTAAACAAAAATATCAACTCTAAAATCAACCAAAGATTTATAAATAATCAAAAAATCGTTGATTTTAATGGTATTAAACATTACTTTGCCTCAGCTTGATAAGGAAAAAAAGGCAAAAGATCTCGTAATCAGTGTTTTAGCAATGAATTATCCTTTGAGTTCTAAGAAGATTTATAACGAAATTAAAAGAAGATTTGGCTATTCCGTAACATACCAGGCAATCCATAAGAGTGTTCTGCAATTGCTGGAGCAGGGCGTTCTGGTTAAAGAAGACAAGGAATATTCTATCAATATGCAATGGATAGACGAACTGATTAATTTCGTAGAAACGATGAAAGAGAATTATGAAACGCATAAAAAATACCCATTTGGAATTGTGGATATGCAAACAAGCGAGAACATGCAGATGATTGTATTTAGCAATTTCTTGGGGGCAGAACTTTTTAACTTAAAACTGCTGGATAAATATTGCACCAATACGCAAAACAAAGAACCCTTTTGCGCACATTTACAGCATATAAAAAGGCCGATATTTCAATCAGGACAAGCATTCCAGACGCTGCGTATATTTAAAAAAACAGAAAAAAAGAAATACATACTTATTCGAGGAGACACGTTTATTGATAGATGGAGCGCAGATTTCTACGATGGAGTATTCAAATGCATTTTTGGCGTTGATATTGCAAAAGTCTATGAAACTTATATATATGGCGATACGGTATCACAGTTGTATATACCGACTGAAATATCCAAAAAAATAGATTTTTTATACAATAACGCAAAAAGAATTGAGGATATAAAGGTGCCTAAAATTTACAATGATATTTACGAAAAAAAACGCAGAGTACAGCTCTTAATCTATAAAAATATGGAAATAGCAGAGCAGTTAAGGCAAAAAACATTAAGCTACTTTGATAGTTCTGATGCCTCTCCGCAACCTTTATAAATCACTATAAATTCCATAAAATTGAATTAAAATGGCAGAGCAGGTTGCAAAGTTAAAGAAAAAGCAGTGGTATCCGATAATTGCCCCAAAGCAGTTTGACAATGTCGTATTAGGTGAAACTTTAGTTTATGAGCCGGGCTTAATGCTCGGAAAGACTTTAAGCCACAGCTTAATGAACCTGACAAACGACATGAAAAGGCAGAATGTCAACATTCATTTCAAGGTTGTTGAGATTGAAGGAGACAAGGCAAAGACAAGCATTATCGGCTACCAGATCATACCCTCTTCGGTTAAGAGGTTTGTCAGGAGGGCCAGCGAAAAGATGGATATTTCTTTCGCCTGCGAGACAGCTGACAACCAAAACAATAAAAAAAATGACTTATGACGAGTTTATCAATGATTTGATCTCCCACAAGATGCAGGCTGTGATGAGGGAGAACCTGAGCAGCATCTACCCGTTAAAAGTCTGCGAAATAAGGTATGCAGGCATTGAGCAAAGGGAAAAGCCTCTTGAAGCAAATGCTGAGATTAAATCTGAGATTAAGGAAGAGCAGAAGTAAAAGTTTTAAAAGCAACAGATATTTTTCTTTATTACAGCCCCGTGTTGTAGCGGTCAATTTCCCAGCATTAAAGAAGACCAAGCATACGAGCCTCTGGAGCTTGTGACGGCAGTTCGAATCTGCCCGGGGCTATTTGATTATGTTTAAGGCAAATTAATTTTAAAATTAAATCCGTCCCTTTGGGACAAATTTTTGCGCTCGGTTTCGCTTTTCTGCCATATCGCGAAACCTCGCCTATTTATACCAATAAAATGCCCAAAAAACCCATAGCCCAAGGAGCAGAGGCCAAATTATTTCTGGAAGATAACAGAATAATCAAGAATCGCTTTCCAAAATCTTACAGAATAAAGGAAATAGACGAAAAGCTAAGGGGCTTCAGGACAAGAAGAGAGGCAAAAATACTGCAGAAATTGGAAGCAATAAATTTTTCAGCTCCTAAATTAATCAATAATGACGAAAAGGAAAATTTAGTCATTGAAAAGATTGACGGCAAGTTAATAAAGGACATATTAGAGAAAGATGATCATAAAAAATTATGCTCTGAAATTGGAAGAAAGATTGCAATTCTGCACAACAACTCCATAATTCACGGGGATTTAACTACTTCTAATAT
>JACPTD010000031.1 GCA_016192955.1 Candidatus Woesearchaeota archaeon
AGGTTAAGATTACTAAAATACATTCATTAAATGTATTCGAGGCAAAAATTCAATGGCAACAGAATTTTTGCCGAGCGTAACTTATGTCGCGAAGCGACGGATTGAAAGATTAAAATAAGTTATTAAAAATAAACAAATAAAATGGCTTACGAGCTTGAAGAAGTCAAAAAGATAAGGAAAAAGCTTGGAATGACCCAGACTGAGCTGGCAAACAGGGCAGGCGTTTCCCAGTCATTGATTGCCAAGATAGAATCAGGCAGAATTGATCCCACTTATACAAAGACAAAGAAGATATTTGCCGCCCTGAGCGACCTTGAGAAAAAAGAGGAGGTAAAGGCCGAGCAGCTCATGACAGCAAGGATAATAAATGTAAGCCCTGGAACTTCCATAAAGGAAGCTATAAGCAAGATGAGGAAGTTTAACATTTCCCAGCTGCCGGTTATTGAAGAGCACAAGTCAGTCGGCTTGGTTTCAGAGTCAATAATACTTGACGCATTGCTCAAATCAAAAGGCAAGACTGTAAAGGATGTCATGCAGGAAGCCCCGCCAATAGTGTCAAAGACAACATCAGTGCAGGTTGTTTCAAGCCTTCTTAAGCACTTCCCAATGGTCATGGTTTCTGAGCAGGGCAAACTAACAGGATTGATTACCAAGAGCGACTTGCTGGGGAAGATGTATGGGGGGTAGGAATTTATAATCTTCTCAAGTGGCTTTTGAGCTTAGATAATGCTTGAACATGAATTTGTACAATTCTACTTTCTGTAACAGGTAAACCTAAACTTTCTCCTATTTCTCTAAAGCTTAATTCGTCAACATAATGGGCTTTTAATATGAGTTGTTGCCTCGGACTCAAATTTTCCATTGCTTCATGAAGTCTTGCTGCTCTCTCTTTTCTAACTAAAAGGTCGAGTGCTGATTCAGAATCATCAAGAATGGGGCGTGGACCTTTAATATCATCGTCCTCCCAATGTTGGGATTTATCTAATGGGATTGTTGTCAAATTTAAATAGTCTAATACTCCTTGCACATCATCCATGGATAGCCCCATTCTGTCTGCTATTTCGTTAGGAGTTGCAGCTCTTTGTAATTCTTTTTCAAGGATATCTGCGGTTTGAGCTATTTCTTTCCCCCTCTTCCTGTATATCCGACCAATATAATCTTGACTTCTTAAATAATCAATAATTGCTCCATTTATCCTTCGATAGGCAAATGTCATAAATGCCACACTTGGGTTTGGCAGATATCTTGCAATTGCATCCATCAAACCTACCCTACCTTCAGAAATCAGATCATCCAAACTTAAATGTGGCAAACCTTTTGGTAATTTTTTAAAAAATGCATTGGCTATATTCGTTACGTATTGCAGGTAAGGAGCAATATCTTCATCTCGTATATTGGCATACCTTCCATTGCTAGAAATGGTGGGGGTCCTTTGTTGTATTCATAGTTCAAATACAACGGAATGTCCACATCTTTAAAAATACTCTTAATAACAATTCTGCAAGCTCTGACTTCCTTTCTAAATTTCCAGCTTCATTAATCTCTTTTGTTAGTTTATTCATTTTGTTTTCTTCTTCCTTAAATATGCCTTTAATCCCTTTTTCCATTTTACCTAGTAATTTCAATTTCTATTGTGGATTTTCTAACAGATTTCCCTTCCTCATTTTTCATGTTGTCGCTCCCTATAACTACCTCTTTGACTTTAACATAGTCTAATTTTCTTTTTGTAATTTCAGCAACATCAACAGCTCTTGATATATACATGCCTCTCGCCTTTATTACAATATTGCTCATGCCATCGTTTGTGAATTTTATGATTGCAGCATCAACATACCTCATAATTGGTTTATCTCCAACTAATATACAGTTTTTATCTAACATTTCTTGACATGAACACTTAACTTCTTAGTATTTTTTGTACCTTCCATTTTTGATGTAATAAAAAAGAAAAAGATTTTCCTAATTTCTTATCTTTTGTCATTCACTTGTCCTCAGTTTTAATCTAAAATTATTTTATAAAAGAAGAAATGGCGTTCCTCGAAAATAGAGAGGTTGATCAAAAATGGCTATACACAAAGACTACACTACTTTTTTCTTTAGGAACGCCTTCATGAAGCATTTCTTCTTTTATCTATTACGCTACAGTTTAAGGTTATGGCAATTGTTTTTGGTTTATTTGTTCTTTAGCGATTAGTGCTCTATGTTACGACTGATTCTGTTGGTTCTTTAACTGACTCATTCTCCATAGCTACGGGAGCTGTCTCTGGCACTACAGCTTTTTCAGCAGGCGCCTTAGCTTCTTCAGCTGGCAATTCTGCTGCTTTCTCCTCTCTAGGATCTACTTCTTTATCTACAGGAACTTGTCTTGTTCCTAAAAGAATAAGAAGGTATATAATCACTACAGCAATTATCACTGATAATAACTTATTGTTTTTGACCCATTCTGTAATATTCATAAACCTTCACCTCTTACTTTGTTGCTAATGCATACAGCACTTTTAGGCCGACTAATATACTGGCTGGTGCTAAAACATATATCGCCGAATTAAATAGCGTTGCTGCCCATGTAGGGAAAAATGTTAAGCCGGCCAGCAAATTAAGCATAAATGTTAATGTCAATCCTGAAATCAAAAATAAGATTCCTTCTTCATGGAAAATGTTTAAAATTCCAACAACAACGCCTATTGCCAAAAGCCAGTACGCCCAAGTAGAAGGCAAAGCGTAATTGGTTGCGAGCACTCCCAACGCTAAAGCCACTAAGATCCCTATTATCAATACTATAAATCCTTGTTTTTTATCTGTAAAATTCAATTTTGGAAATGGAACGGCTTTCTTTTGTTCAACCATTTTATCACATTCAAAAAATCCCAACTCAGTATTCTTCTCTGAGCAATGTGCCACAATTCTTACAAATTATGTCTCCTATGTCTAAGATTTTGCCACAAACTGGACAAATTAATTTATTGTTATCCTCGTTGATATCATTATTCATTTGAATTTTGGGCGATTATATCTTCACCTATTGAAGCGCCGCAATTATCACAGATTAAATCTTCTATATCTGAGATTCTGCCGCATCTGTAGCACATTAATTCGTAATCAATTAAACTTTCGTTAGGGTTCATTTGAATTCTCTATAACTTTACAAATAAAAGTTAATATAAAATCAAGCTGCTTTGGCTAATGTCCAGATACTTTTTAATGCAACCACTAACGCTGCTGGTGCTACAAATACTACTAGATTTTTCAGAATTGATTCAACAGCAGCACCAACTAATGCAACTGCTCCTAACCCAGCTGCTCCAACCAGCAATAAAGCTATTGAAGCTGTCAAAAACTCATGCACTTCTCCTGCTGTTATATTTAACAAACCCACAACCAAGCCGGCAACAATAAGCATAATTGCCAAATAAGGCACAGCAACAAAGCCTGCCACTATTGCAACCAATATGCCAATTAAAAAAATCCAATGCCCTATTTTGTGCCATTGCACTGTCTGCAAGGCACTCGTTGCAGTTTCTTTCAGTTCTTTCTTAACCATACAAAATCACCTCTTTTTCAAAAATTTCTTAGCATTTCGGGA
>JACPTD010000063.1 GCA_016192955.1 Candidatus Woesearchaeota archaeon
GGATAACTTTACACGCAGAAGAAATAAGAAGAACAAGACTCCATCCGAGTTGGCTGGAATAAATCTTGATTTAGGCAGAAACAAGACTCTTGGGCTGATTTACTTATTGCCAATTCGATGTCCCGAAGACTTCATACTATCCAATTTCCGCAAGGTTTTTAAATAAACGCAGTATACTGATGCTATAAGCTTTTAGCCCGAGTCGAACAGGCGCTTTAGGGTTGGCGGACAATGTTCGTTAATTACGCTTCATTCTCGGTGCTGCAAAAGAATACAAATGTTGTTTTAATCATTATTTGTTCAAATCAAAATGGCAGAAGAGCAGAAGCAGGAATTGAAGTATTTTGTGAGGATTGCAAACACAGATTTAGACGGAAATAAGCCAATCCAAAATGCGCTGACAAAGATAAAAGGCCTTAGCTTCATGCTTTCCAATGCAGTCTTAAATGCTGCAAGAGTTGAAAAGGCGAAAAAAGCCGGCTATCTGTCAGACGAGCAGGTTTCTATGATTGACGAGGTTATAAAAGAGCCGTCAAAGTTTGGAATTCCTGTATGGCTTTTCAACAGGAAAAGGGATCCGGAAGACGGCACGGACAAGCATTTGGTGGGCTCGACATTGGCTTTCATTCAGGACAATGACATAAAGATGATGAAGAAGATGAAGTCCTACAAAGGTGTAAGGCATTCTTTTGGGCTGCCTGTAAGGGGCCAAAGGACAAGGTCAAACTTCAGGAAAAACAAGGGCAAGGTAATGGGAGTCAAGAAGAAAGAAGGGGCTAAATCAGGAAAGGTATAAAATGGGCGACCCAAGAAAGCAAAGAAAGAAATTTTCAAAGCCAGGCCATCCCTGGCAGAAGGAAAGAATAGCTGCGGAAAAGGAGCTAGTCAAGCAGTACGGCCTGAAAAGGAAATATGAGATCTGGAAAATGGATTCAATGCTGAAAAAATACCTTCAAAGGGCGAAAACAATCATAGGCGAGAGGACTTCGCAGTCAGAAATTGAAAAGAGGCAATTGCTGGACAGGCTTTACGCGCTTGGGCTGTTAAAAAAAGATTCAAAAGTTGAGGATGTTTTAAACCTCACATTAAAGGATATTCTGGAGAGAAGGCTGCAGACCCTGATATACAGAAAACAGATGGCAAAGACAGCGCTTCAGGCAAGGGAGTTTATAACGCACGAGCATGTGGCAGTGGGCAGCAGAAAAATCACAACTCCCTCGTATTTGGTCTCAATTAATGAAGAGCAGGGCATAAGGCTAATCCGCCCGATCAATTTGCAGACTGGCGGCAAAGCGCAAAAAGCTGAGGCAAAGGCAGAATAAATGGAGCAGCATCAATCAAGGTGGGGAATTGCGCACATATACGCATCATACAACAACACAATAATCCACATAACTGATATTACAGGCACTGAAACGCTGGCTGTAGGCTCTGGCGGGATGGTGGTCAAGAGCGACAGGATGGAGGGAAGCCCCACTGCTGCAATGATTGCTGCAAAAAAAGCAGCGGAAATCGCAATGGACAAGGGGATTACAGGAATTCATGTGAGGATAAAGGCTCCCGGAGGCCATAATGGGCCAACAAGCCCGGGGCCAGGGGCTCAGGCTGCGATAAGGGCTTTGTCAAGAATGGGCCTGAAAATCGGGATCATAGAAGAAGTCACTCCTTTGCCGCATGACGGCTGCAGAAAGAAAGGCGGCAAAAGGGGCAGAAGGGTTTGATTAGATTTACAATCAAAGGAGGCAAAATGGAAGTAAGGGTTCTGGAAAATAAAAAGGAACAAGGAAAGCTGTTTTTTATTTTAAAAGACTCTAACCCGGTTTTCGCAAACACATTGAGAAGGCTTATGATAGACGAAGTGCCAACAATGGCTATTGAGGATGTCGAGTTCTCAAAAAACAACTCGATACTTTATGATGAGATGATAGCCCACAGGCTTGGGCTTGTCCCGTTAAAAACGGATTTGAAGTCTTACAATCTTCCTGAAAAATGCAAATGCGAAGGGAAAGGCTGCAGCAGGTGCCAATTGAAAATGGTTTTAAGGGCAACTAAAGGATCAGGCGTTGTTTATGCTTCTGAGATAAAAAGCAAAGACCCGGCTGTCAAGCCTGTTCATGGGGAAATGCCAATTGTAAAGCTTCTCAAAGGGCAGACTCTTGAACTGGAGGCTACTGCGATGCTTGGCAAAGGCAGGCAGCACGTTAAATGGTGCCCGTGCCACGCCTATTACAAATACAGGCCTATTGTGGAGATAACAGGCGAGGTAAAAAATCCTGAAGCGGTTATCGAAGTGGACCACAACAATATTTTCGAGATAAGGGACAGAAAGCTTGCAATAAACAAGGACAGGGTGCTGGATTGTGATTTGTCACTGGATTTTTCAGAGATAGACAAGAACGTCAAAGTGGCTGCAAGCGAAACGGACTTTGTTTTTTACATTGAATCGTTCGGCCAGCTGGGCTGCAAGGAAATTGTCAACAAGGCAATGGACATTTTTGACGAGCAGCTAGACGAGTTTGTAGAGGAGCTTAAGAAAGCAAAGTAAGGTTGCATCCCCATCTATTATGCGGGGGTGTCAGAGCTTGGTCAATTTCAATAGAGCAGTATTGAAGACTTCATGAATACGGTTGAGGGCCGTATACCTTAGTGGTTGCGCGGGTTCAAATCCCGTCCCCCGCATTAAAATTAATGAAAATTTGATAAAATGGTTCAATCAACACAAATAGGTGAGGATTTTAAACTGGAGTTAATTGTACAAGCGCAGAACTTCATTAGGGAAAAAGTTAGAGATCAGAATGTAATCCCGATTCGGGAAACAAGAGGTTGGACAGTTGATTATTTGAGACAAAAATTAAGAGAGGAAGCGGGAAAATCACTCAGAGGAGTTCATTGGAACGTAAGAATAATAAGAAAGATTGTCGAAGATGCAGTGTCGCAATTAGGATATGGCAAATATGAAATTGGATTGAGGCGTGGTCTTAAAGGCATTCCAAAACAACCATATGAACCAACATTTGTAAAAGAACCAGTTAACAAAAGTGGACAACAATATTATGTGAGAAGACCATATGCAGAGTCTTTTATTAGATAAATCAATTATTAAAACAAAAAATGTCAAAAAGAACAGGCTCCAGAAATCCAATTTTCCTTGGATTGGTCATGGAATTGAAGAAGAGAAGCAACGAGCAGGATGTCAATATATGGAAGCGAGTTGCGAATGACCTGGAGAAGCCTACAAGGCAGAGAAGGATAGTTAATCTCTCAAGCATAAGCAGGCATTCAAAAGAGAATGAAATTATAGTTGTGCCAGGCAAGGTTCTTGGAGCCGGAAACCTGGAGCATAAGCTTACAATCTCGGCATTTCAGTTTTCAGAAGGGGCAAGAGAAAAAATTGAGAAAGTCGGGGCAAAGATTATTCCTCTGCTTGAGCTAAGCAAGGAAAACCCAAGCGGAAAGGGCATAAGGATAATTGGCTGATTAAAATGATCATAGACGCTAAAGACATGATTTTGGGAAGGCTGGGCAGCTATGCGGCAAAGCAGGCTTTGCTGGGCAACAAAGTTGAGGTGATAAACTGCGAGGAATGCGTTGTCAGCGGAAATAAATATGCCATATTGCATGAATATGCAAGAAGAATTCACAGAAAAGCTCCTGCAAAAGGCCCTTTCTTTTACAGAAGGCCTGACATGTTTGTGAAGAGAGCCATAAGAGGAATGCTGCCATTCAAAATGGCAAGGGGAAGAGACGCCTTCAAGAACATAAAATGCCATATTGGAGTTCCTGAAAGCCTGAGGAATGAAAAGGCATTGAACCTGCAAAATGCAGGCGTTGAAAAGCTGCATTCTGCAGGCTGCTTAAAAGTCAAGGACATATGCAAATCTGTTGGCGGCAAATAAAAATGAAAGGCACAAACACATCGGGAAAAAGGAAAATGTCAATCGCAAGAGCCACTTTAAGGCAAGGCAGCGGAGTTGTAAGGATAAACAATGTGCCCATTGAATCAATAGAGCCAAAGATGTCAAGGCTGAAGTTAAGAGAGCCTTTGATACTTGCGGGAGAAGTGGCTGGCAAGGTTGATATTGATGTCAATGTTGTTGGCGGCGGGGTGACAAGCCAGGCAGAAGCCTCACGCTTGGCAATTGCAAAAGCCTTGGCCGATTTTGCGAAGAGCGACAAATTGAAGGAAGTTTTTTTGAGCTACGACAGGAATTTGCTTGTCGCCGATGTAAGAAGGAAGGAAGCTGCAAAGCCGAACAGGCATGGACAGGCAAGAAGCAAAGTGCAAAAAGGCTATCGCTGATAAGGTTAAATAGAGCTTATTTTTCAAAAATAAAGATTATTATTTCTTTTATTATTGAAATAAGTTCAAAAATTTGTTATTTTTTATTTTAAAGCATAATTTTTAATTCTATAATACCATACCACTGGACATGCTCATGTGAACTTTATAAAGGATAGATTCTACAAATTTTTTGATTAACTCGTTATTTTTAATCACCTCGAACATGTTTCGACTGCCAAATTATGATTTTCGCTAAAAGCTAAAATCATTTACGCAGTCTCAACCAAATTAAACTCGGTGATTCAAAATGAACTCGTATAGAAATCAAAAAATTAGTTTGGTAGGATTTATGAATGAAAAGTCTGAAGATATACGAGTAAGGTTATCTAATGAATTTCAACAAATGGTTTTCTCTGAGTTGATTTATAGATTTTCTTCAGTTGGGTTAGGGAAAATCTTCAATATATCTAGACCAATGGTTTATCATTATAGGAGTTACAGAGTCAATAATATATCATTGGATAATTTAAATAAAATTGTAAATCTAATGAATTTAAAGGAAGAATTGATAAGCAATAATACAATTGGTATATTCAAGAATGAAGATATAAGAAAAGCCTGTTTAAACTTAGGAAGAAACTTTAGAATAAACCAATTAAAAAATTTTAGAAATCAAATTCCGAAGATTAATGATATTATTGAAGATAATTCTTTAAACCTAGAAAAATGGTTCTGCAGTTATAAAAATTTAATCAACTTTGGATGTAGGGAAATCAAGGCGATTGAGACGAAAGACAATAAATTAGAAGTAACATATACAAATTACGCTAACAGCAAAAAGAAAACATTTACAACTTTATTTCCAAGAATAATAAAGATAGATGAAGATTTTCAATATTTTTTAGGATTATGGGTGGGTGATAAAGCAGGTGGTGGCAGAATAGGAGTTATGAATAAGAACAAAATATTAAATCTTTATACTTCAGATTATTTAATTAAGCTTTATCAAAAACCACTGTTTGTATTATATACACATTCTGAAAGAATTCCAGAATTGGACTATAAAATTGATAAAGTGATAAGGATAAAAGGATTTGGAAATGGTCATGCTATCTCTGTTCATGCCATAAACAGCATATTAAAATCATTTTTTGGATACTTGGAGAGTAATCTAGACAATCTTCTAATGTTAATTCCAAATAGAAATATTTTTTTTGCTGGACTTTTTGATGCAGAAGGTAATGTGTTTTTTGAAGATAAATGTTTTAGATGGTCTTCAAAAAATGCAATAAATATAAAAATTTTTATTAAGCATCTTAGTCAAATGAATTTGTTTCATAGATTTGATGGCTCAAACTTAGTTACTTACAATTTCGCTGATAAAATCTTGCCGTTTATAAAACATCCTCAAAAAATAAACGATGCTAACCTTCTTTGTTATAAGGATGGTGCCCTAAATAACAGGTTTATGAACATATTAAACTTTATTCATGAAAATCCCGGCAAGAGCGCTAAAGAAATTGCAAAAGCTTTAAAAAGGGTTAAAGTTTACTCACAGCTAAAGTTCTTAGAATATATAGGACTTGTAAGAATGGATGGTTATCCGCATAAAATGTTTACAACTACACAAGGTGTGGCTTCTCTTAGCCACGGGGGGAAGGATCTATGATTATACCTATCCGTTGTTTTTAGCTGCGGCAAGCCGATTGCACAACTTTATGAGCAGTTTATTGAGCGTGTCAACAAAGGCGAAGAAAGAAAAAAAATACTTGACGACCTTGGCTTGCAGAGATACTGCTGCAGGGCAATGTTTTTGGGCCATGTTGACTTGATTGACACAGCAGCGCAGTTCAAGAAGTTTTAAAGTGTATTTTATTTTGTTTTAATTATAAAATCAATACGCCTTCGGCAAATTCTAGGCTCGCTCAATGGCTCGCAAATTTATTATCGAACATTCAGAACCTGAACTTTATAAATGGTGCTTTATAGAGTATGAACATATTTCTAAAATTGTCGGGAAAGGCAATTTGATTTTTTCAAGCATTAAAAAAAAAGATAAAAATAAACTGGAAAAATACGGCATGGTTTGTGGAAAAAGCGTTTCTGACTTGAATTTAAAAAATATTTGCGTCTTAAGCCAATACTCAAAAAAAACATTAAAAACAAACGACAGGAACAATTTTCAGTATTTTGTTTTTGGCGGCATTCTGGGGGATAATCCTGCAAAGAAAAGAACTGGGCAATTAATATATAAATTAAAAAAATCAAAAATAAAATTTGAAACAAGAAATATTGGAAAAAAACAAATGCCGACTGATGTTGCCGTTTATGCTGCAAAGAAAATTTTGGAAGGAAAAAAACTTTCTGATTTCAAGTTTGCTGATGAATTGGAGATTGAAGTCAATCAAAATGAAAGCGTTGTTTTGCCTTTCAGGTATGCTGTTGATGGCAATAAACTGGTTATTTCTGAGAAGTTAGTGGACTATTTGAGGGAGAGGAAGGGATTTTAGCATAATCTTTAAAAATCTCAATGAAAAACTCGTTCTGAATGGTTGACTTCAATCAAATTGCCAAAAAATGGCAGAATAAGTGGGAAGAAAAACAAATCTTTAAAGTAAAGGAAGATTTGAAAAAGAAGAAATTCTATTGCTTGGAGATGTACCCCTACCCAAGCGAGCGTCTGCACATGGGGCATCTTCGCAATTATTCAATTGGGGATGCTTTGGCAAGGTACAAAAGAATGCAGGGCTTCAATGTCCTTTATCCAATGGGCTATGATGCTTTTGGATTGCCTGCAGAGAATGCTGCAATAAAGCACGGCATCGACCCTGAAAAGTGGACATTGACAAACATGAGCACAATCAGGCAGCAGCAAAAAGATATGGGCTTTTCTTATGATTGGAGTAGAGAGATAGCAAGCCTGCATGAAAACTATTACAAATGGAACCAGTGGATATTTTTGAAATTTTATGAAAAAGGGCTGGCTTACAAGAAAAAGGCTGCTGTGAACTGGTGCCCGAGCTGCGCAACCGTGCTTGCAAATGAGCAGGTTATTGAAGGAAAATGCTGGCGCTGCCAGAATGACGTGACTGAAACTTTTCTTGAGCAGTGGTTTTTCAAAATAACAGATTATGCAGAAGAATTATTGAAAGACCTCGAGAAATTGGAGCATTGGCCTGAAAGAGTAAAGACAATGCAGAGAAACTGGATTGGGAAAAGCTATGGCGTTGAGATATTTTTCAAGATAAAGGAAACAGGAAAAGTTATTCCTACATTCACAACAAGGCCAGATACAATCTACAGCGTTACATTTATTGTTATTGCGCCAGAGCATCCATTGGTTTTAGAATTAGTCAAAGGCACAAAATATGAAAAAGAAGCTTTTGGTACAATAAAAAAAATCAAACAGCAAACCAGAGAAGAAAGAACTACAGCAGAAGGCAAGGACAAAATAGGATGCTTTTTGGGACAACATGCCGTAAACCCTGCAAATGGGGAAGAAGTGCCTATTTATCTCGCTAATTTTGTGCTTATGGATTATGGAACCGGAATTGTGATGGCTGACGCCCATGATCAAAGGGATTTTGAATTTGCAAAAAAATACAAAATTCCATTAAAATTTGTTATATCTCCTGACGGAAAGCAACTTGATGCTGATAAAGCGGCTCAAGCTTATACTGAAGATGGAATCTTATTCAATTCTGGACAATTCAGCGGAATGAATAACAGAAATGCCATAGAGCCAATCTCGGAATGGATGGAAAAAGAGAAAATTGGCAAAAGAACTGTGAATTACAAACTAAGAGACTGGCTTATCTCAAGGCAAAGATACTGGGGCACTCCGATTCCCATTGTTTATTGTGAAAAATGCGGTGTTGTTCATGTCCCTTATGAGCAGTTGCCTGTGAAACTCCCAAAGCCGGATAAGTGCAGGTTCACGGGGCAAGGCAATCCATTGGAGACATGCAAAGAATTTGTCGAGGCAAAATGCCCAAAATGCCATGGAAAAGCAAAAA
Source organism: Candidatus Woesearchaeota archaeon (assembly GCA_016192955.1). Lineage (GTDB taxonomy): Archaea > Nanobdellota > Nanobdellia > Woesearchaeales > GW2011-AR4. The sequence goes on from JACPTD010000063.1 coordinate 8,299, forward strand.
GGGAAACTGATACAATGGACACTTTTGTTGACAGCTCATGGTATTTTATGAGATACTGCAGCCCGCAGTATGAAAAAGAGCCTTTTGACAGGGAAATTGCGGAATACTGGATGCCTGTTGACCAGTACATTGGAGGAATTGAGCACGCAATTCTCCATTTGCTTTATGCAAGGTTCTTCACAAAAGCGTTGAGAGATTTGGGATTGGCAACTGTTGATGAGCCTTTCAGCAGGCTTTTGACCCAGGGAATGGTAGTAAAAGACGGGGCAAAAATGTCCAAATCGCTTGGAAATGTCGTTGACCCTGCCGAGATAAGCGGAAAATACGGGCCTGATACAGCAAGATTGTTTATATTATTTGCAGCATTGCCGGAAAAAGAGCTTGACTGGAGCGACAAAGGAGTTAACGGCTCATTCAGGTTTTTGAATAAGGTGTACAATTTGGCAAATGACAATCTTCATAATATTTCACATAAACATTATGACGAGCACAAGTTAAATGACAAAGACAGGTATGTCCTGAGCAAGATGCACCTTACAATAAAAAAAGTTACCGAGCATATTGAAAACTTTGAATTCTCTCTAGCAATCGGGAAGATAATGGAGTTTGTGGATGTCCTGCAGAAGTATAAGGAAAAAAGCAAAGAGGTTTTTGGTGATGCCATAAAGAATCTCTCTTTGATGGTGCTGCCATTTACGCCTCACTTAAGCGAGGAATTATGGCATATGGCAAAAGCAGATGGCTTTGCGTCATTGCAGAAATGGCCAATTTATGACGAAAGCAATATTGACAAAAGGGCAGAAGCGGTTGCAAGGCTTGTTGAGAGCACAAGAAGAGACATAATAGAGATATTAAAGCTTGCAAAAATAGAGAAGCCGAAAAAGATTAAATTGCTTGTAGCTGGCGAATGGAAGTACGGCTTCATGGAAAGATTAAAAATAGAAATGAAAAAGACAAGAAATGAAGGCGAGATAACAAAGTCATTGATAAGCAGCGATTTGAAGGTTTATGGAAACGAGATAAGCAGGCTTGTAGCCAGGCTTCTAAGCGATGAAACAAGGATTCCGCAAGTTGTTTTAAATCAGGATATTGAGTTTCATGCGCTAAATGACGCCTCTGGAAGTTATGAAGATGAGTTTAAATGCAGAGTTGAGGTTATAGTGGCTGATAAAGCAAAAGAAATCAAGGCTAAACAGGCATTGCCTTCAAAAGCAGCAATTTTGGTTGAATAATCAAAATGCTATTTTCTTTTCTCGGATTTTTCGTACTCTTTGACTAGCTTGTCTGAGCCATAAAAAAGATAATTCTTCAGCTTTTCCCAGAAAGTCTGGGTGTGGTGCCTTATTTTAATCTTGCCAAGCCTTTCTATCCAGAACTCCTCTCTTACCTCAACAAAATGCGCGGCAATGATTGATAAGCCGTATAAGGCAATTCCAACGCCTGCAAACACATAGACTATCGTAAACAATTTGCCAATGTCAGTTTTCGGGGATATGTCTCCATAGCCGACTGTGGTTATTGTATAAGCTGAAAAATAAACAGCATCAAGGTATCTCCACCCTTCGGCGTAATGGTAAAAAGTTGCGCCGCCAAAAAGCACCAGAATTATTACTATGGCAACGTATAAGATTCTTCTATGGTATCTGCCATGCTCCTCTTCTTCAATATTAAGAATGTCTTTATTCATTTTCAGTACCCCTCATCTTCATCCTTTTTTTCATCAATAGTTTATATTTTTTACTGAGTTTATTGAACGCCCTTTCATGCTTCTTTGTAATTGCGTGGATTAAACTTGAAGCTCTGGAAATGTCTATCAGTATGGCTATAATGAATATCAGCGCAAAGATGTTGTAAATTGGGTCGAATTTAAAGAATAGTAATGCGCTCGGGAAGATTAAAAGCAGTATAAACAATATTGCCAATAATGACAGGTTTTTAAATATCTTCTTCTCATTGGAAATCTCTTTTGGGTAAAGCTTTATGAAAAAGTTAAGAAAATCCTTTAACAAGCCTGAAGTGTTTTTAAAAATGTTCAAAGCGGGGAAAAATATAACAACAAAAAATAATATGGCGGCAAAGTATGCAATAAATTGGTTTCTGAAAAAGCTTAGAAATAAGTCATTAAAGTAACGCCACGCAAAGAAAATTATCGCAAATATGGAAAAGATAAGGAATAGGCTGTTTAGCAGAGATTTCCATTCCATGAGTATCTTTTTAACATTTACCCTGTCCCTGATTATGCTAAAGGAAACGCCGCTAAGGTATTTTGACGCAAGCCCCATGTCTTCCCTGACTCTTACAGGCAGTAGAGAGGTTATTGCATTGTAAATTCTTTCATTGCAGTTCAACAAAATTGACATGGCAATTGAGGAGAGGAATATCACAGCCGATGTTATGCTCACAAGATCCATGCCTAAGCCGAGTGTTCCGTATTCTTTTGCAATGAGCAGGGAGAATTCACCGACAGAAAGCATTGCTATGCCGCTGAAAACCGCCTGCCTGCCGTTAAAGTTTGTCAGGACATAGCTTCCGAAACCGATTGCCATAAATTTTGTTGCAATATTTATAATGAATAAGGCTATCACGACGTGGATGCTATTTAAAATTACAGAAAAATCTACAATTGTGCCTATTGAAAAGAAGAATAAAGATGTGAATGCAAGGATGAACGGGTTTATTGCTTTTTCAAAAATCCTTGAATTAGGCAGGGAAGCCACTATATTGCCAGCCAAAAAAGCTCCTACTGAAGGGGAAAGATTGAGCAGCAATGCAAGATAACTCATGCCGCCGCATAAGCCAAGTGATATGAAAGTTATAGTGTCCTCTGTGCTGTATTTTACAAGCCATTTTATCATCGGCTTTAGGATTTTCTGAAGTATAACATAGGCTACAGCCAGTATGGTTATGGATACAGCCAGTTTTATAAAGATGTTTAAAGGCGTTAAATCGATTCTCGTGTTTAGGCTTGAGAAAAAGGTCAAAGCAAAAACTGCAAAGATGTCTTCTATAATGAGGATTGTCACAAGCAAAGGAAGCTCTTCTCTTTTCGACATTCCTTTTTGGTCAAGTATTTTGATTACGATAACTGTGCTGGTTATAGATAAGATTACTCCAATATAGAGGGATGTAAGCAAGCCAAAGCCAAGCAAGAGTGATGTGTAGTAAGAAAAAAGAAAAACAATTCCAAGCTTTATAATGGCTATTAATACCGATCTCAACCCTAAATTAAGCAAATGCTGCAAACTAAACTCTATCCCGACAGTGAACAGCAATAGGATAGCGCCAATTTCAATAGAGGCATTGATTAAAGATGTATCTTTGATAAAGCCTAAATTATTCGGGCCGACTATCGCCCCTATGAGTATAAGCCCTAAAACCGACGGCTGCCTAAATCTTACTGCAAATACCCCTCCCAAGATTGAGAACAAAAGTATTAGCCCCAATTCCGCTGGAAACGCCATAATGATATTTAAAAGAGGATTATATATAAAATTTGTCAAAATTAAAAATCCCAATCACAGCAAGCTGCGGGGATTTTTAAGACTCAAATTGAGTTTGGGTATCGCAGCAAGCTGCGGAGTGTCAAAAACCATAATTTACAGTAAACATAGTTGGTTTTTGAGCATGCTCGGAAATCGTAATGGATTATTGTAAAATTTGCGATTTCCGACATATGGACTCAATTTGAGCAATCAAAGCAAAAACAATATAAATAAAAACCAAGCCGATTTTCTGATTTTCAGCATGAAATACAAAATTGCAGTTTTCCCGGGAGACGGGGTAGGGCCAGAATTAATCAATGAGGGGCTCAAGGCTATTGAAAAAGCGGCGGAACTTGACAAGTTTGAGGTTGAATGGCTCAAGTATCCGCATGGCGCTGAGCACTATATTGAAACAAAAGAGCTGTTGAACGAGAAGGCTTTAAAGGAAATAAAGAACAGCTGCAACGCAATTTATTGCGGCACTTTTGAGGCTGTAAACGGGCAGAGAATCCCGAATCTGATAAGGAATTATTTTGAGCAGTATGCAAGCCTAAGGCCTGTAAAGCTGCTGCCTAGTGTTCAAGGCCCTTTGGCAAGCGATGATATTGATTTCACGATAATCAGGGAGAATACAGAGGATTTTTATATTGGAGGGGGCGGCAGGACAAAGAACGGCAAAAATAAGCACCAATTTGAAATAAGCAAAGGCTCGTTAAAAGCAAGCTTTGGATTGAGCGTGGAAACAAAAAGCGAGATTGCCTATCAAATCGGGTTTTTGAGCAGAAAGGGCTGTGAAAGGGTCGTAAGATAC
>JACPTD010000064.1 GCA_016192955.1 Candidatus Woesearchaeota archaeon
AGCGTCGCGACCAATCTTTGATTAATCTTGACAATTTTACATACGAACTTGCAATCAAGCCGGAAAACAACAACATTTAAATATTTCCTATAAGCTTAAATTACTCCAAAATGGTGATGTATCACATTAAAAGGTTCTTTGAAAACCAGAAAAAGAGGTTTGCGGAGAGAAAGAAAGAGAAAGAAAAGGCAGAATCCTTCAGGGAAACTGAGGAGATGCGCAAAGCAGAGGAAATCAAGAGAGAAGCTGACAGGCTTGCCCAGTTAAAGCAATACCAGACTGCAATTGAGGAATACAACAAGGCGCTTGAGTTCTACCCTTACAAAGGCAATGAGCAGGATCTGTTTAAGAATGCCGCTGAATTTCTGTTTAAGTGCAATTACAACATGGCTGCCTGCTACTCCTACCTTGACAGCTTCAATGAGGCAATTGAGCATTTTGACAGGGCGCTGCAGATTGAGATGGCGGATGACGAAAACAAGGTAAGGGCATTGATGGGCAAGGGCAGCACTTATTACAGGAAAAAGCTGTTTATTGAGGGCCGCTATAGGGCAGGCGCTTACAGGATTTCAATGGACACAGACTGGGAAGTGAGCGACAAAATGGTTGAGGGCTTTAGGGAAGAGGACAGGAAGAAGAATTTTATCGGGCTGGCGCATGACTGCTTTACAAAGGCAGCGGAAACTGACAGAAGCCATATTGAGGCATGGTACAACAAGGGCCACATGGAAGTCCTGATGAACAAAATAAAAAACGCTGTCCAGTCATTCGACAATGTGGTAAACCTGAACAAGAACTATGAAAACAAGGAATCAATAGCGCTGTTTGACGAGATAAAAAGGGACAGGGGCGTTCAAATCAAGGCATCTGAAATAATGGAAAGAAGCGAGAGCGCAGAGCCGACTTTCAGGACAAAAACAGGGCATCTTGTAAGGACAAGGGCAGAGGTTGAAATAGCGAACTTCCTCTTTGACAACAATTTGCTGTTCCAGTACAATACAGTGGCTACGTGGGCTGACAAGGACGATTTCAGGGCGTCATTCTACATACCCAAGCTTGACCTTTACATTGACCACCACCCTTACGACTACCTAAAGGAATACCAAAAGGTCATGAAGGCAAAGCTCAAGCAATACGAGAAGCACAAGAAAAAGCACGTTTACATAACTTCAGAGGATGAGAAGAATATCGAAGAGACTATAAAGCTGAAGATGAAGCCGTACGCGATATTGTGATTACCATACTTGCATTCTTGGGGCGTTAGCAGCGACTGGGAGGTAGGTGACTTCAACATCTTGTGCGCCTATTTGCCCTAATAATTCTGAGATGTCCCTTGTTACTCTCAACCTGCAATCAAGTTGGCCCCTAGTGCTATTTGGAAATGATCGGGATTTAAGAAGAGCTCCCATTTCTTGAGCTTCTGTTATTATTTTGCTGAATCTGATAAAGGCATCATTACCTATTCCGTCCAACCAAAACCTATAATTTGCCATAATATCAAATTTTTTTGGAGGTGCATATTCTGGAGCACCTAAAATTTCTTCCATAGTTCTATAACTACCATTCCACTCAAAAATCATTCTTCTGTATTTTTGATGCTCGTCAGAGCCATTAAAAGCAGATTCTCTACCTTCTGTTGCAAAGGCATTTCTGCTTTGAACGATAACTCTTTTAGCATTAGAAGCATATAAAGACAAAACTTTAGGAGCATAAAAAGATTGAGCCCAAATTATTGCCAAACGCAATGACTCTTCTTTATGTCCTTCTGGAGAAACTTTTTGCTGGAATAAGGTTGGACCTTCATCAATTTCTGGGACTACAACATGAAAGGTGTAACCACTTGCATGAGGATTTATTCCATCCAGAGCCATTTTTTCTGTTCTCCAGCCTTTATTTTCGGGCAAAACTGAAGGATGCACATTTATTATTCTATGAGGAAATGATTCTGGAACAATCTTGTCTAGTATTGCTTTAAAATTTGATAGAAAAATTAAATCTGGACTAGTCCATTTCAGCATTTCAAGCAAGAAAGCGCTGTACTCTCTTCGTCGTTCATCAGTCATTCCTTTTAGGTATGGAGCATGTAGATAGCGCACATCAACATCAGGCCCATAAAAATGAAGATTTCTTTCTGCTACCTCTGGAAATTGTTCAAGCCATTTCTGCCCTTCCACAATAAAAGGTATGCCGACGCCATCACTTCTCATACCTCCAATTCTATCAATCAGCTGGACAATTTCCAAATCCATCTCTTCAAAAGGCACTATGACTCCCCCTACCATTAATTCCCCAGAATGTCTAATTAGAGATTCTAGGTTAAAATATTCTCTGTCTGCTACTACAGTTAATTGTGTGACCATAAGAGTTTAGCAAATGTCATAATTTTATAAAAGTTTTGATTGTCATTACTTTTAAATTAAGAATGACCCACAACCCACTGGACATTTCTGTGTGAAATATTTAAAGGAGTGGCTCTTATTATATGCTGTGATAACCAATAGCTTCATCTTTTTGGAAAGGGTAGGCGATAAGATTGAAAAAAATATCTGGAGCAATGGAATCCGAACTTGGGACAATTTTTTGGCAAGAAAATACATCAAAGGCATGTCAAGGCACAGAAAGCTTTATTACGACAGGAAAATATTGAATGCAAGAAAAGCGCTGTACAATTTTGACTCAGGCTATTTTCTCAGGATACTGCCTCAGTCAGAAATCTGGAGATTGTACGAGTTCTTTAAAGAAGATGCGGTATTTCTTGATATTGAAACAACAGGATTGAGCAAAAATAACAATGACATAACAGTATTCGGGCTTTATGACGGGTTAATCACAAAGACAATGATAAAAGGAATAAACCTTGATTATGGAGCATTGAAAAAAGAGCTTCAAAAATACAAATTAATCGTCACTTTTAACGGGGCTTCATTTGATTTGCCTTTTATTGAGAAACAATATCCAAATTTGCTTCCAAAAGTGCCTAATTTTGACGTTAGGTCTGTGACTGACAGATTAGGGTTAAAAGGCGGGTTAAAGCAAATCGAAAAAACTTTGGGCATTAAAAGGGGAAATATTGTTGACAAGTTCTACGGCGGCGATGCCTTAACGCTTTGGAGGATGTATCGCGCAACTGGAGATGATTATTATTTGAATTTGCTGGTGGAATATAATGAATACGACATAATGAACCTGAAAACCGTGGCTGAGCATTGCGTTAGGGAAATGAAAGGGAGAATTTTTAATGCATTTATCAATTAAAAATAAATTCAAAAAACTAGAGCGACTTTTATAAAATTACTCAATCATCACTTTGCTTCCTATGCTCTGCCCGGGCATTCCAGTCTCAAATATCACCCTTAAAGCGCCCGAGTTGCCATGGGCTGATGCAATCTTTCCAGCCATTGACTTTCCTGCAGAAGTCTTCCACACAACCTTTTTGCCAACAAGCTGCGATGCCTTTTCCTTGCTGTCTATGGAGCTTACTTTGACAATCATATGATTTCCTTTCTTTACCCTTCTAGAGCCCCTGAAATGAACTATTGTGCCATCCATAACGAATTCGGAAGATTATCGGTTTTAAAAAGGTTGTTGTTTTTACATCAAATTCACCAAAATAATCGGCACTAACAAGCATGCCATTGAATTGCTCCTGCTGACATCAACAATGTTCGGAATCAATCCAATTGATGTTGCAACTATCAAAATTAAGAATCCTAGAAACCCTGAGAAATACAAAACCATGGCTGCAACAAAAGCAATAATCAAAGCGCTCAAAATCGAATAATTTAATTTGTTCATTGTTGTTGAGAATATCTTGCTGACATAGAGTGTCAAAAATGTGGCAATTCCCCCTGCAATTAAAGCAACTGAAAGAAACAATATCAGCGAATTCAAATCAATACTTTGCAGCAATTGCTGCAC
>JACPTD010000078.1 GCA_016192955.1 Candidatus Woesearchaeota archaeon
CAAAACATTTATATATCCAATTTTCATTAATTAATAATATGCCAAAAAAATATACTGTTATTATAGAGAAAGGAGAGGACGATTATTTAATTTCCGATGTAGTTGAGTTGCCAGGATGCCACACTCAAGCTAAGACCATTGACGAGTTGCTGAAAAGGACAAAAGAAGCCATTTCATTATACCTTAAATCTACCAAAGACAAAGATATTTATTCTGAGTTTATAGGTGTGCAGCAAATAGAGGTGTAGGCTGAATGTCTAAACTGCCTTTATTGACGGCAAAGGAATTATTTAAAATTCTTGGAAAACTCGGATTTGAATTCAAAAGGCAGGAAGGGAGCCATATGTTTTTTGAGCACAAAGACGGACGAACAACCGTTATTCCAAATCATCCTGGAGAAGATATAGATAGGGGACTTCTTAACAAAATAGTGAAACATGACTTAAGAATAACAAGAGAGGAATTTTTAAAAAACTTATAAGAGGATAATATCAATTAATTGCGATTCAATATAAAAGTTTAGCTAAAAGATGAATAAAAAATCCCAGATTGCTATATTTGTTATTTTTGGACTAATTCTTTTTATAGGATTTGGCTTTGTTTATTATATGTCTAATCAAGGGGCGCAAAAAGCAGGAATAGATAAAAATACAGCATCTTTCGATAGCAGCCCAATAAAATTATTTGTAGAAGAATGCATTGAAAAAACTGCAGCAGAGGCAATAGTCTTTATTGGAAATCACGGAGGATATTATCAAGTAAAAAATCCAAAGCTGCATGACGATGATTATGAATTGCCTTACCACATTTACAATAATGTTGACTTTTCCCCATCTTTGGACGAACTGGAAAATGGCATCTCGAGATATATGGACATCAATCTTGATTCTTGCATCAGAAATTTTGAGGATTTTGGAAAACTGGGTTTTCAAATAAAGCATGAATCATTCAATTCCAATACCTATATAAGTCTTGACTCTGCATCTTTTGATATAAATGGAACAGTCACTGTGGAAAAGGGGGATACTATTATGAAAATCGAGAATTTCAGGTCAGATATAAGAAATGCTCCTTTGGGAAGATTTTATGATGTTAGCAAAGAAATAGTAAAGTTTCAACTTCAAGATCCGTCATCTGTATGCTTAAGTTGTCTATACAATTTAGGCGAGAAGAACAAGCTGTCGATAGATGTTTCTGAATATAAAAACAGCACACTCATATTCAATATTGCTGCGCGAAATACAAGCATTGTTTCTCCTGAAATGCAATCTAACTTTACATTTGCGATAAAATACACTGGATTTACATGTCAAAATCTTGCTGGGCTTGAAGATCCTATGTTTTTGCTTGAATGCATCAATGCTAAGTATGATGAAATATCAAACAAGACCTCCTTAAAACAGCCTATTGATTTTGATAGGCTTGCAAAAAAAGGAATTTATATTAAATCATGAAAAAAATAAAACCTATTTTGTGGCTATTTGTATTTTTTCTTTTAATGAATTATATATCCGCCCAGACTTCTTGCGGCACTCCTGAAAATCCCTGCGATGGAAACTGGAACAATTTTGACTATGCAAATCCAAGCGCCAAGGTAGAAACAATACCCACTGACAAAGTGAATGTAGATGAGGTATTGGCTAATAATAGGGGCAATGAGCTAACCGTAGAGCAAATCAAGGCTAACCTTGACAAAATAAAAAACCTAAACCAAGTTAATCTTGAAAATGCAAGAAAAGCAGTGCAGGAGGCTTTTGGCGTTTCAATTACAGATTTCGGAAAAGGCTCCAATCTGGTTAATGGTGTATTTCAAGCCACTTTTGGAAAGCAGGACAAAGTTACCTTATCAAACGAGATGTACAAAAAGGGCCGCTTGAGGGTAAATGAGCAAGGCGAGATAGTATTCAGCCCTGGTGAAGAATTGCCCAAGTTCGATATTCCCAAAGGCGATAAACTCATCCTTGAAGATGTAAAAGAACCATCTGAATTCCAAGACCACTCACTTCAGGGAACATTCAGGGTAAACGAAGACGGCACTGTCGTCTTCCTGAAAGGAAAAGAGGCTGTGATGGACGGCATATATGTAACTCCGATGTTTGCCGATGCTGTTATTTGTAAAACAGAATCTGAATGCTCAGGCGATTACATTTTCCTTGGTGAGAAATTTAGAGCGGAGGGGAACGGGCTCAAGCTAAGATTCACATTTGCAAGCTTCCTTAATGTGTTTGATATGATTTTGCCAGGGGAATTCTTCTTCTTAAATCAAAATGATTTCAAGGAGATTATTTTGGGGGATGGCCAGCAAAGGGGAAGAATAGAGATAAAAGATAAAGATGGCCAGCTTACCGAGATTGTATCCAAAGGCTGGGTAAGGATAGAGAATGATGAAAACATCATAACTGACGAAAATGGAAAGCTGAGCAAGAATCTTTTTAAGAATAAGATTGTCAGCCCAGAGGCTCTTGAGAGCCTGGACAGGGGCTCTGTAAGTTCCGCTCTTGTTTTTGGCGATGGGAATGAAGTGCTGATATTTGATGAGAACCAAAATGCCCATGTCATTCCGAAAAAAACTTATGATGAAATGATTGAGAAAAGGAAGGCTTTGCTGGATAGAGGCATATCTCTTTCTGGGTATTTCACAATCACTGAACTGGACTTGTTCAAAAATGAGCTGGATTTAATAGAGAATAAACTAAACATTGATTTCAAGAAAATTAACCTGCCAGTAGAAGGTGATGTCAAGGCAGGTCTAGTAATATCTGAATTTGATAAAAGGCTCAGAACTGAAGATGAAAGGGCTGCGGTTACGCCATTGATGCCAACAAACATTTATTGGGCCCCGTATTTTGATTTCACTGAATATGAAGGGCTTAGCTGGCTTAAAAGGTTATCGGCTGGTGAAGATATAAGCTCTTATGAAAGAACATTAGGGCATGAATTAGGGCATAATATAGAAGCATTGAGCTCGCCTTACTCTGTCTCACAAAGACATCAAAATCCGTCATTAATCAAGGAAACTCCATTATTTAATTCTTTCAAGGAGAAAGCTAATGAATTCAACATGAGGTTTGGAGACAAGCCCGACCAGCTAAATTATTTTTTGTTTCCGACAGGAGATTCAAAAGAAAATATTAAGGAGTATATAGCAGAGATATCAAACACATTGCTTCACAACCCAGCATGGTTCACAGACCCGTATAATGCTGGGATGTCTTCAAGAGGCACCATAATAAAATTGGCCATTCCGTTAAGGAAAGATGATATGAGAAAAAGGCAGGAGTTTGGCAATATATTCCTGAAAGAGCTTGAGAAATACAAAAAGGACAATCCATAGAAAAGCTTATATATTTTTACGTTCAAAACATCATTGTGGACAAGATATTTATTAAAAAATATGCGATTTTATCAGCGCTTTTTCTAATTATCCTCTTTCTGGCTGGATGCAGCAGCGGAGATGATGACGATGATAAGGAAAAGGAAAGAAGAGATCGTGCCAGAAATGCCGCTCTCCAAAGAAATGCTACTGTCGTTCAGGCAGAAACTCAAAGATTCAATTTGCCAGTTTGTGAATCTTTAGGGGCTGCTTGTACTGATACAATTAGAGGAAGATGCAGTGGTGTCGTGCCTGCTACGGAACCTGGTGTATGCAATACTGCTCCACCTCTGATTTGCATATGCCCTGAAAGTAGCGCCTGCTTTATGCATGGTAGTGATACTCGACGGGCTGGTCAATTCAGAGAAATTGAGATAACTTTAAGTTCAAGAGGCAAATGCATAGGGGCTTCTCAGATTGTAAATCCATAGATTCTCAAATACGCTAAGCATACTCATAATTTTCATTTCTATTCCCAGCCTTATCCTCGCATGAGAAATAAATTCTGGAGAAATCTTCCGGAACAAAAACTTCTGCATTGCAAATATAAGAACCCAATGGATAATCAATGTTATAGATAATATCCTTCTCTTCTGATGAGCAGCCAATATCCGTCATGTTCAAATAATCAGCCTCATTAAAGTAATATTTGCATCTATCAAAAGGCTCATTTGCAAAAATCGAAAACGCATCGTTGGAATTTCTGGCTAATGGGCTCTGCGCCCTCACTTCAATTATTTCAGGAGCTTCTGTGTCATTTATCAATTCCGTTGTTCTTACAACAAAAATACTCTCATCATTTCTTATTCCCAATTGATCCTCGCATCTAATAAACATCTTATAAGTGCTCAATCTTGTGAATTGTGAGGAAGGAAATCTTATAGTCACATTATAGTCCTGCTTATATTCATAATCATTCAGCAGAATTTCAGGCAATGACACTATTAAATTGCTGAATGAGTTGGGATTTACATTTGGAGGATATAAGCTTATCTTGCATCTTGTCGGCTTTGAAGTCCTAAAATTAAAATTGAAAGGCTTGTGTACTGGTATAACGGATTCAACAGCATGCTCTGTTGCATTTGCGTAATAATCGCTTGCTGTATTTCTTGAATTCAATTCGCCCTGGAGAGTTATACTCAAATTAGGTCTTGATGAGCCTGCGCTTGATGCCCCGTGATAACATTTATTAGTCACGCTGTCAAAATTGCAGTTTCTTCCAAGGCTCTTGCACCTGTATTCTGTGCACGGATGAAGCTTGGAATTCATGCACAATTCGCAATTTCCAAATGCCGGAGCCTGCCACAAGTCGCATCTAGCATATTTTCCGCTTGCCACTTTTGGAATTGACGCTGAATCGCTTATATAGTTGGAGTACAGGCTTAATTTGACAGCAAATTCATCTCCTCTTTCCACATATCCATTGTCCAAATAAGCCCATTGCTCAGGAGTTCCATCCCTGTTGTAATATCCAAATGTGGTTATTTCATCGGCATAATTCCTGTAATTCCCGCAGTCTCCTGTCCTCTGGCAGTAAAGCAAAGCTGAATGGCCCCAACTTCTTGGATATTTCTTGCCTTCATCATCCTTGTCCAAGCTGGCTGTATTGCAGATTTCATTTGCATTCGGCTCCCAGAACTTTAAGCCAGGTGGCACTTCAGGATGGCATTTAAGCTGAGAATTCAAGCCTTCAAACCAATAGCAGTCCCTATGCTCTTCATCCTCGCACGAAGCCTTATCTTTTTGCTGTGAGCAGTCATACCATCTGTTTAACCTGCACAACCCTTTTGAATACAGCTTATCATAAACTCCAATAAAACCCTCTGCGCAAAGCTCTTCCCTAAAATCCCTGCATTCCTCAGCATATTCCTTTCCCCTTATGCATGAATGCAGATAGTGCCTTGTTCCAACATAGTCCAACCCTCTTCCCGCTATGCTTTCGTAGCTGCACCATGATTCGCCATGCCTTTTAGCCTGGCCTGAAAAATCATCCTTAACATAGTTATATGTTGATTTGCAGTCCCAATTTGAGCATCTGGATTTTGAGCATCTGAAATCATTTTTATAGAATTGCCCATTTGTTGTTCTGCATTGGCCTTCTGTCGTCAAATCGCATTTATCCATATTGCTTCCAGATACACAGCATCCTTCTGCTTCGCTTTTTAGATTGGATTGGCATTCGCAATTTAAATCGCTGTTGTAAACATTGCCAGCGCATTTGGAAGGATTTGTATTCTTAAAGCATACGCCATCGGTTTTGCTTGTACAGCACCCAAAACTATTGGCATACCTAAGCACTTCCTTGCCAACTGTGTCCTTGCCTTTGATTGCAAACTGAAAAGCCAAGTCTTTCCCAATTTGCTCCTTTTCTCTCAAAACATAGA
>JACPTD010000079.1 GCA_016192955.1 Candidatus Woesearchaeota archaeon
AATTATTAAAGTGTAAACTAATAATCAAATTAAACAATAGACCGGCTTGATTCATCCTTAATCAGATTACATCAAAAAATTGCTGAGTTTTGGCAGAATAAAACCTATGGAAGCAAGGAAACGCTTGCTAAATATGCGCATGCATTATCTTCAGGATGTCTTCTTGCAAATGCGATAAGAGGAGATTATATTGCAGGCATATTTTCTCTGAATGAAGGCTCAAAATTTGTGTATGGGATAAAGGAAGCAAGACCTAGATTGGAGGAAGAGTTAGAAGCTGAACGATTTCATTTGCCAAGAAAGTACTTTAGGTTTTTTGATATAGTTTTGTATGGCGGTGGTGTTGCTGCAATTGCCTATGGAGTGGATAATATGGCACTTGGCTTAGTAGCTTCTGATGCCGACTCTGTATCAAAAGGGACAAAGGCATTATTTGTGGGGTTGGGTATATTGCTTTGGAAAACTGGAGATTATCTTGATAGAATAGAAATCGGAAATCCGCCACCAAAGCCAGAAAGAAAATTAAGCATAGAATGGCTGAGAAGGTTGCTTCCAGCAAGTTCTAATTCTTAATAATTTTAAATAAACTCATCCAATCCAGATTGTTTTATTTTCGGCTTAATTTCTTCCTTAAACTCTTCTTTCTCATCAAAAATCGGCACACCATAAACTCCGTCATAACCCGGCTTGAACGGTATTTTTTGAAATCTGTTTTTTAGTATATTTTCAACAATTTTTCCTGTTGTTGTTTTTTTTAATTTATTTTCTTCTGCTTCCAACAAGACATTAAACTCGTTTCCAAATTCATTAACCAATTTATAGTATTCCTCCCAAACCTGCTTTGAGCTTACTGCATTGCCTGTTGTCCCTGCAATCACCTCTGACAGCGGAATCAGATTTTTAAATGGAACAGCATTTCTTGGCACAAATCCCTCTTCTCTGTCAGCAAGCTGCTCAACCCTTTGCGCAACTCCAATGGTCAATGGTCTTCTGCACTTAGGGCACGTATTTTTTATTTTCAACGATTCTTTTGGGGAAAGGCATACATCACATGCGCGATGCCCTGTGTAATGGTACTTTCCCTCATGCGGCCACATTTCAATCGTTTCAGCAAAGCCTTTTCTTTTCCTTATTGCATTTAATAAATCGCCGTAGCTTAATTCAATGTCAAAAACATTTGCCTCTCTTCCAAGGCGCCATGGCCAGAATGAATGCGCGTCTGAACTGCTTAGTAAAGTGTATTTGTCTAGCTTTGAGAGTCTCCAATTCATACCAGGGTCCGACGAGAGCCCGGTTTCAATTGCATGTATCTTATGCGAGTATTCCTTGAAGCACTCCTCAACAGAGTCAAACCCCGACATGCTGCCGAAAATGCCATACCATGGAGTCCATGCATGAGCTGGAATTATCTCGATGTCATCGTCAATGCCCTGTTTGTAAATGTTGGATATCTCCCCCTGAAGAACAAATTTAAAATTTGATTTCGAGGTTAAAATTCCGGAGCCGTCCTCTTTTAACTCGCTTTTTAATTCCTCCAGCCATTTTGGATGCGTAAAATCGCCTGTGCCGAGAAGATTAATGCCCTTCAGCCTTGCATATTTTTCAAGGTTTGCAATGGTTATGCTTGAGCTTGTTGCTCTTGAGAATCGGGAATGAATCTGCAGGTCTGCAATTAGTTTCATAAAGGGATGGATTGTATTTCTTTATATAAAGTTTTCACAAAAACATTTAAATAATCCCATAAAAATAAGCAGTGCATGGCAAACAACGACATTCTTTCGGAATTCAGCCCTTCAGACATCAATGCCTTCAAAAAAGACTTCACGCAGATGATTAAGGTCGGAGCGGAAATTGACAGGCATTACGGAGAGGCGCAGCATGATTTGGATGTATTAATCCCAAAATTTGAGGCATTAACAGAGAAATTCAATAAAAAATACAAAGGCGTAAGAATAAAGGCAAAAAAAACAATAGACAGCTTTAAAGTAAAGATATTCCTTAAAGTAAAGGATGTTAAAGAATTTTTTGCAGAGTCCGCCTCGAAAATTCCCGGCTTGAAATCTGTTGGAAGGACAACCTTTAACCAAATTGACATTAGCGATGCTGGAAAATTCGCCAGCTTTCTTGATTCAGTGCTGGACAAGATATTCGTATCTTATGCCGACCCTGAAGCAGGCACAAGCTCTATCGCTGCCGCTCTCGACAGAAACGAAAAAATGATTGAATTTAACTCCAGCCCGGCAGAGATTATGAGCGAGAATTCTGCGGGATTCAGGATATGCGCGTTTTACGCATTGAAAAACGGCTACGACAAGAAAATCGAGATTTACAGCGGCGCATCAACTTTCGGGTTTTCAAGCCTGCTTGACGAGATAGAGAAAAGGGAGTGGTATGATAAGTTCAATCCGAGGTTTTTGGAGTGAATATGGCTAAAAATTTATTTTACAATTACATTCTCCAAATTCCTAAAATCATTATCCAAAGTTAAAAGAACGGCATCGTTAAATACTGCTGTTGCATAAATTATAGAATCCACAGTTGACAAATTATTTTCAAATGAAAAATCAACCGCTTTTTCCGAGATTTCTTCGCTAACTGGAATCATAAGGCTTCTTTTTTTAACAAATTCTACGCTTCTTATAATTTTGCTATCATCAACCTTGCTTTTTAATAATTTCCTTTTTATCTCAAATAAGGATAAAACGGACAATAGCAGTATTTCGTCTGAGTCAATTATATCTGAATAATCATCATTAAAAAGATAAGCCAGCCATAATGATGAATCAATTAATTTAGAATCTGTCTTTTTCATCTCTCAAGCCTTTCAAAATTTCTTTAACAGGTTTTCTTCCCAAATAGCCGCCTAAAGATTCTTTTGTCCGCATCGCTACTATTTTGTTAATTGCCTCGTCATATGAAGAGGAATGAGTTTCTTCTTTTGCCTTCTTCAAAATTTTCAAGGTTCGTTCATCTATTTGTATTGTAGTCGGCATATAATTATATAATCATAGGTTATATATAAAGTTTTCTGTCAAATTGTTAAAATGTAACTATAAAGCTCCGACGAAACCCCGTCGAGACATATTTTGGCTTATTTTTGGTTGATGAAAAGCCATACCGACGATAAGCCTAAACTCCACACAATAAACAGCCACATTTTTATTTATAAATTACCGACGGGACTTTACAGAAGGTATTCCAAGAACTACTTTTGATTTTTTAAAACGACTTATTCAGTAGCTGCCAAATTATATGTAAAACCAGAAAAATTTGAAGACTTATCAGGGCGTTTAGCATCACTAAGCAATGAAGGGGTGCTGGATTCACAAGCAATAGAATCTTTAAAAAACAAAATTGGAGGAAAGCCCAAAGTTAGTGCTGTAGGTGACGGTCAAATGGATGTTGGGAAAGTATGTATTTCTGACACTTACCAAGATTTATTACATGTATTAGCAGACAATTATAGTGTTGGCATCTTAGCGGACCCGTCCATAAGACCCGTAGATTCTGCTGTGCATCCTCAAACAATTCCAGGATTTAAAGAGTATGGAATGCTATGGTTAGACCAGAATACTCGTATATCAGTTGGAACACGGGAAAGATATATTGGTTTAGGCCCTATAAAGATTAAATGGTTTCCTAAAAAAATGACTGCGCCATCAGTACGATTAACAAAAGCTTCTGATTATGGGACCATACCAAACCCAGAATATGATCCTGCTCCAGTTCAAATTGTTCAAATAGAACCAAAATCATGATATTCTTGTTTCTTACCCGCCCATCGGCAGCTTTCCCCCGAATTTTTTCATGAACTTTGAAATGTCGCCTTTGCTGCCTTTGAACATCTTTACCATTTTTTTGGACTGCTTGTATTGCTTGAGCAATTCCCTTATCTCATTTGTTGGCATCCCGGAGCCTTTTGAAATGCGCTCTACCCTGCTCGAATCAACTATTTCTGGGTCTTCCAGCTCTTTTTTGGTAAAACTTAGCATAGCCACTTTCCATTTCTTTAATTTCCCTTCCTGTACCTGAAGCATCTCCTTTGGTAATTTTAAGGAAGAAAATCCGGGTATCATTTCAACAATCTGGCTTAAAGGCCCCATTTTGCTCATTGCTTCCATCTGCTCGTACAAGTCTATCAAGTTAAACTCGCCTTTCAGAAATCTCCTGCCGAGGTCCTCTGCATCCTCCACTTTTATTTCCCATTCCGAGAAGCCTGCCGACAAACCCCTGCGGATTGAACTGTTCCAGATCATCAACTTTCTCACCGACTCCGATAAACTTGATAGGGGCGCCTGAAACCGCGCATGCTGTCAATGCGCCCCCTCCTTTTGCAGTGCCGTCCATTTTGGAAACAATGACTCCTGTTATGCCGCAGCTTTTATGGAACTGCTCAGCCTGCTTTTGCGCAGCCTGCCCTATATCAGCGGAAATGACAAGCAAGTTTTCATCTGGCTGGATTGCCTTATTGACTTCCTCTATTTCCATTATCAAATCGTGGGAAAGCGCATCCCTTCCTGCAGTGTCTATGATTAAGATGTCATAATCTTTGTATTCGTCTTTGGAATTACTCCATATTTCCACAGGATCCTTGTTTTTCTTATCCGAGAAAACTTTTACGTTTGCATTTTTACCAACCTGCTCAATCTGCTCCATTGCAGCAGGCCTGTGAATGTCCAAGCCAATTAATGCGATTTTAAACCCCCTCTTTGCGTAGAACTTTGCAAGCTTTCCTGCAGTTGTTGTTTTTCCGCTGCCGAAGAGTCCCACTAGCATTATCTTGAAGGGCTTTTGCCTTATGTCAATCTTATGCTGCTCTTTGCCCAGAAAATTAACAAGCTCTTCATATACAATGCTTATTATCTGCTCCTTTTTTGTCAGCCCTTTTGCTTCTTCATTCAAAGCCCTTTTTTTTATTTTCTCAGTCAGGTCAAAAACCAGCTTTACATTTGCATCAGCATGCAGCAGAGCCCTTTGAATGTCCTTAACCAGCTCATTAATCAGCTTTTCGTCAACAAAGAGTGATTTTGCTATCTTCTGCAATGTGCTTTTCAATGAGCCGCTTAGCTTTTCGAGCACCATGAAAACTGGGTAAAAATTTTTGTTTATAAATTTATATGTTTTTTCACGTCAAAGAACTAGTAAATTATAAATACTCATGTAATCACCAGTACATTGACACGTTAGTTTTGACACAATACCATTGACGGCATTATTGTTTCATTATTATGTTGTCGCGGTACTAGTTTACTATGACAGAAGAATACATAATAGACACATCAA
>JACPTD010000068.1 GCA_016192955.1 Candidatus Woesearchaeota archaeon
ATCGCAAGATATTCAATAAAAAGGCAAAGAGTGATAAAAGAATTGGTTAATGTGCTTGCAACAAATATTTCTTCGCTATTCACCTATAACTCGCTCAAGAAAAGCCTTGGATTGGCAAACTCAATAACTGTAAAAGAGTATATATCCTACCTCAGCAACTCTTACTTGTTTTTTGAATTGCAGAAATTTGATTTCTCAGTAAAAAGGCAACTGAACTCTCCCAAGAAGATTTACCTTATCGATCCAGTGTTCAACCAATTGGGATTAAATTTCTCTATGAACAAGGGAAAAATACTGGAAAATGTTGTTTTTATACAATTAAAAAGAAAGGGCAAGGAAATTTACTATTATTCTGATAAGGATGAGTGCGATTTTGTTGTTAAAGAAGGAACTAAAATCAGAGAAGCCATCCAGGTTTGTTATGTATTGAATGACTCTAATAAAGAAAGGGAATTGGATGGATTGATTGGGGCAATGAACAAGTTCAAATTAAAAAAAGCTGTGATTTTAACTCATGAACAGGACGAGGAATTTAAAATTAATAACAAAAAAATAAAAGTTTTGCCAGTCTGGAAATGGCTGTTAATATGAATAAAATAAAAGATGTTGTGAAAAATCAATCAGCCAAGTCTTCTCGCTTCTTCCAGCAATTTCTTGCTTTCCTCATCTAGATAATTAAGCTGGGCAGCTTTTTCAAAGTTAGCAACGGCATTTTCCTTGTTGCCAAGCTCCATGTAGGCTTTGCCCAGTCCTTTGTATGGAAGATAGTAACTTGGCGTGTTTTCAATTGCAGAATTGAATTCGTTGATTGCTTTGCCATATTCCTTTAAGTTCAGCAATGCAAACCCCAGCAAGCTCAGGCTGTTGCTGTGCCTTGGGTATTTACTAGCAGATTTAGCATTTTTTTGATAATTCAAATCGTCATTGAGGAGCTGGTAAGTTATGGCTGAACCCTCAAAACCGGTGTGCTGAGGCTGCACCAATGATTTTTTGAATTGCTCCAAAGCATTTTCTTTTTCTCCCAAGCCCATGTAAACAATCCCCAAGGTCAGGTGATTGCCAGGGTAATCGCTGCGGATTTCAACAGCCTTTTTGGCATTTTCAGCAGCCTTTTGCAGGTCATTTTTCAGGAGATCTGCTATCGCTTTTTTTCTGTAGTACTGGCTGTTTGTCTGGTCTGTTGCCAGCTTGATGTTTGCAAGGTTTATTGCTTCATCATACAAGCCGACTGCATTGTAGGCATTAAGGAGATAAGAGGCTACGGCTTTATTGTTTGGGTTCAGCTCATAAGCCCTTACAAAGTTGAGATAAGCGCTGTTGTAATCCTCCTTAAAGTAGTAAGCCAAGCCTAAGCCATAGTAAGTTCGAAAATCATGGTAATCCAAGCCAAAAGTTTTTTGAAACGCTTTCAGCGCTTCATTGTAAAGGTTCAATTGCAAATAAGAATGGCCTATGCCAAGATAGGCTTCATAGGTTTTATTGTTAAGCTCAAGGGCTTTTTTGTATTGAAGGAGAGCATCTGGATACAATCCCTTATCATAATGCTCGCTTGCTTTCTGCAATGCATTGTATACGCTAACTTGCGCTGGCTGTGGAGCAGTTTCCTTCCGCAGGGCTAAGAATATCAAAACAGCAATAAAAACCAAAACAAGAATGGATATGCTTAGTTTTGACTGCCTAACCTCTTTTTTTGCCATAATTATTACGCTATTTTGCACATATCCTATAAATACTTTTCTGTAATGGGATGTTTAACCTAAGGTGTATAGCTGATTTTAGTGATGGTTTTCAGTGATTTAACGGATTTATTGGAGATTGTTTGGCTTATTGGAAAGATTAAGGTAAAATCCTGCCTTTTCCATTTCACCTTTTTTCAGATAGCACTCCCCCACGGATTTGTGATAATTCAGATTGCTGCTGTTTAATCCTATTGCCTTCTCAAATTGCGCAACGGCCATTCCATAGTTTCCCGCTCCGCAGTATGCCTTGCCAAGATTATTGAAGTAATTCGGATTTATGTTTCCTTGCGGATAGCCTGTGCCTGCATACTCGGATTTTTTCAGCCAGGTTATTGCGTCAGAATAATTTCCCTGTTTAAGCAGGCACAATCCTTTTCTGCCATAGCCTCTTGAGGCTGAGATGTTTAATTTTATAGCCTCATCAAACTTTTCAATGGACTTTTCGTATTCTCCCTCCCTGCATAAGGCAATTCCCTCTTCAATTATTGCATGATAGTCTCTGTCAGCAAGGAACTTCTTAAAAAATAAAATTAAAGAAAAGGCTAAAACCATGGCAATCAGCATCATAGCAAAAATTTTTTTTTGCTTATCTCGCCTATGCACCAATTGAAAATGAAACTCCAAGTGATTTGGGTTATAGCCTCTTTTCAGCAGGTCATACCTTATTAGCTCTTTGGAGCTTCCGCTTTTAAGCTCTTTTTTAATGTATTCAAGGAGGGGGTTATCAACCTTAAAGCTAAGATTCTTATCAGACATAGCGTGGCCTCTTTTTATAGCCTCTAACTTTGCATTTATAAAAATCTTCTTATTTTATCAATTCAAAACAAAAACTTTATATGTATGCTTTTGGATTAAACACATACCTTTTTTTATTTTCATTGCAATTTATACAGGTTATTTAAAAGTGGAGTAAGAGATGAAGAAAAACAAGCGCATTGTTTTATTGTTGTTGGCATTCGGATTTTTATTTTTTTTCTATACAAACGAAGCTGCCGATAATCTCCACGAAGAGAATGAATATTTAACAGCCATAAAGCTTGCAGGTGAATGGTTCCAAAATCATAAGAACGTCAATTTTCTTTATTATGAATATCTGCCTTTTGAAAAAAAGCATGCTGATGAAACTCACCCACTTAGGGAGATGGGCGCAATGTGGGCAATCTCAAAATTATCCAGCTTTTTTGATGATGCGGAGCATAAGCAGCTTGCTGAGAGAGGTTTCCGTTATTTTGAGCAATCTTTTGCTTATGACCAAGAAAATGATTTTTACTATGTCAACATCACTAAGGATGTAAAGCTTGGCTATTCCGCTTTTGCCATATTGTCATTGCTTGAGCTTCAGCACACCAAAAAGGATTTTTATCTTAATAAATTCGCTAATGGGCTGCTGCGCCAACAGCAAAGCGATGGCTCCTTAAGCCCTTTCTTTTTTTCCAATAGGAGCTCTGGAGTTGACTACTATCCTGGTGAAGCTCTTCTTGCACTAATGCACTTGTATGAATACAGCCATAACAGTGATTATGCAAAAGCTGTTGAAAAGGCATTCCCGTACTATTTAGAATATTGGAAAAGCAACCCCAATGAAGCCTTTGTCCCATGGCAGACACAGGCGTATTACAAGCTGTACAAGGTCAATAGCAACAAAGAGATTGCCAAATTTATTTTTGATATGAATGATTTTATTATCAAAGAATATTCTGCAGGAAGCTGTGATTTTTTTAATTTTCGTAAGGGAATGGTTATAGCGGCATATATCGAGGGAATGAATAAGGCTTATCAGCTGGCAAAAGAACGCGGCGATAAAAAAAGGGCAGAATGCTATGGCAATTTTATAAAAAATGGCTCAGACTATATTTTGGGGCTGCAAATTACAAAAAAAAGCGATTTTATAGAGCATTTTGACGATGCAGCAATAGGCGGGTTTGTAGGAAATGCAAATTCTTATTCAATGAGGGTTGACAGAAACCAGCATGCAGTTATGGCGCTCATGGAAGCATACCAGCTGGGCTTTTGGGATAATTGATGGCAATCAAAAGTAAGTAAAAACAAGAATTGGCCAGTAGAGTATAATTGAACAACGAAGTGATTGAGCTTTATAGAGCACTTTGATTTTCATCCAGCATACCCCTTTCTAAAACCAATTTTATTATTTATATTGTTTTCTATAAAGATAGAAAGATTTATAAATAACTAACATTATATATAGAAACATGAAAAGGACAGAAGAAGTTTACAGGGAAATATTGCACCAGGCTGAAAAAGGAAAAAACACGCTTACCCAAAAGGCTATTTCAGAAAAATTGGAGCTGTCTTTATCTAATGTGAATAGCGCAATATCGCCGTTAAAAAGAATGGGCGCTGTTGAAGTAAAGAAGATGTGCTTTAATGTCATAAACCAAAAGAAGATACTTTACTATTGGGCGTCTGCGAGGAATTTAAACAAAGATATAGCCTATTCAACAAGGGCTGAAAAAAGCGTTGTTGAACTAGAAAAGTCAATGCCTGATTCTGCCGTATTTACTGCATACTCCGCTTATAAGTTTAAATTTAAAGATGCGCCTGCTGATTACTCGGAAGTTTATGTTTACGGAGGCGATATAAAGGAAATGAAAATAAGATTTCCAGAGTCTAAAAATGCTCCAAACATCATAGTTTTGAAAAAAGACAAAAATATTGACAAGTACGGCAGGATAGCGACAAATGCAAGCATATTTGTTGACTTGTGGAATTTAAGGGAATGGTATGCACAGGATTTTCTTAGGTCAATGGAGCAAAAATGGAGTATTGGAACACAATAGTAACTGAAAAAAGCTGGCAATTGCTGCAGAGGATCAGAAAAGAGATGAATTTCATCCTTATTGGAGGATGGGCAGTTTATCTTTGGGCGAAATCTCATAAATCAAAAGACATTGATATTGTTGTGGACTACAAGGAGCTGGACAAGCTCAAGACGAGGTACAATCTCAGGAAAAATGAGCAGCTGAAAAAATATGAAAGTAAAATTGATGATACGGACATAGACATCTACCTTCCATTCTATTCAAAACTGCCTCTGCTTGAGCATCTTAAAGAATATATTTCAAGCATAGAAGGCTTCAAAGTGGCGAAGCCTGAAATTCTGATAATATTGAAGCAGGCTGCCGAAATTGCCAGAAGCGATACAGAAAAAGGCGTGAAGGACAGAATAGACATCATGGACTTGCTTTTAAAATGTGAAATAGATTTTAAAGAGTATAAAGCTATTTTAGAAAGGGAAAAATTAGAGAGCTTCAGAAAAAGGCTAATAGAAATAATTTCAGCATTCAATGAAACAAAGTATCTTGACTTAAATCCAAGGCAGTTCAAATTAAAAAGACAAGAGATATTGGGTAAAATTAAAAAGCTTACCTAGAGCTGTCAGCCTGCCTTTCAACCTCGAGTTTTTTTGCTATCGCGTTTGACGCATTGCTCATCCTATAGGCGTTGATTATTTCTTCAGCCAGGCTGCTGACAATTGACTTCTTTGTGTTGAATGTGCGGTGGTACGCGCCCTGTGTCATATGCCTAAGCGCCAAATCAACCCTTCTTTGAGGGGAGCATTCAACTGCCTTAGGATACCTTGCCCCGCCGTATTCAATGGTTATGATTTCCTCCCTTTGGGCTGCATTCTCCAATGCCTTGACAAAAACCTTGATTGGATTTTCTTTTGCTGTTTTCTCAATCTGCCTAAATGAATTCTCAACAATGTCGTATGCAGTTTCAGCCTTTCCGGTTATGTGGCAGCTTGTCTTGTAATGCTTCTTGCTTTTATGTCCAGGAACCATGAGCTTGTTTATCAATCTCTCTACAATGAACGTCTTGCTTTTATGGAACTTGCTGCCTGCGTACCTTGCACCTGTCTTTGGCACAATCCTGGGCTGCAAAGCCACATAAGGCTGCAATCCCATGTCGTCAACTTTTACCCCTTCAACGCCCCATCTGTTGAAAGCTTTTATTTCCGGCATTTTTGTTTTATTAAATTTTTATTTTCAATATCTGGTTTTTGTAATGTTTTTTAAACATCAAAATTCCACTTATGTGTCATAAGTGGTTTATGTGTAACTAATGCATTGCATGGAATTTGGATGTGCTCAAAAATTGCCCATCAGTAAGTGAAATTTTGTAGTGTCCAAAACCACGCTATGTTTAGCCTAATGGAATCATGCCATCCATCTCTGATGGGTGGTTTTTGACATGTGAAATTGATGTTTTTTGTGTTTTGTTTTTACACTTGTCAGCGCATTATTATTTTTTTAAAAAAATAAAAAATTATCGGTAACCTTATTTCCTTGCCTTTTCTAATCTGCCTTTTAACAGCGCATCAAGGCTTTGGTCGTTGACTTTTATAACCTGCCATCTGACTCCCGGAATGTCGCCTTTTGACTTGCCCATTGCGCCGCCAATGCACTCGATTATCACTTCGTCATGCTCGTCTATCATCTTTGTTGCGCCGTCTCTCGGGCAGAAAGCTGTCACTTGCTTGCCGTTTTTTATGAGCTGGACTCGAACGCATTTCCTCATTGCAGAGTTTGGCTGCTTTGCCTCAAGCTGCACTTTCTCCAGAACAATGCCTCTTGCCTGGGAAGCCCCTCCAAGCGGGTCTGAGCGCTCCTTTAACCGCAAAACTCTTTTGATGTATGGCCTGTAATGCCATCTGCCTTCGCTTCTTCTTATCCTCAATCTTTTGCCTGCGTTTAGGCCTCTTGCCTTGTTTCCCATTTTAATTTGGTATTCCCTGATGATTTTTAAAGGTTGCTATGACGTGATTTTATGCAACTTTTATATCCTTGATGTCAAAATGCCTTTTTACTATATCGCTCAGATGATTTATGTTTTGGCGCTCTCTTCCTATAAGCATTGCCCGTGTGTTTGTGTCTTTGCCATGTATTGTCACAATGCCGTTTTCCTGCTCAATGCTTAAGGCTTCAACAGGATAAACTGAGTTTTTTACAAACTGCACGACATCATTGCTGAATTCAACAAGCCTGATCTTCTTCTTAACCATGTTTTCCATTCTTTTTATGTTGCTCCCGTTTTTTCCGATTGCCTTTCCCATATCGCCCTCTCCAATTATAAAGGTGATTTTTTCATTTGCAATGCAGTCCTTGACATTTGCGCCTGTCATGGACTCAAAAAGAGTCATAAGCTTCATCAAGTCAGAATCAAACTTAATCCTGTTCACTTAATCGCACCCTTAAGCAAAGCCAATACAGATATAGAAAAGGGCTTCTTGCATATAACGCTTAACTCGTCGTTGGGAAATTCAAGCTTGTGGACTTCTGCCCCGCTTAATCCCGAATAATAGCTGATGTTTTTTTCCACTCTGGCAGGGCAGTTTGAGCTCATCAGGACTTTTTGAACTCTTCCCAGCTTAAGGTTTTTCATGGTTCTTTCTGTGCCTATCACAACATTGCCTGACTTGAGCATTTTCTTGATTTCCGAAGAGCCAATTTTTTCTGCCATTTTATTATTGTTTAAGTTGTGTGTATTATCCTCTTGACATTAATAACGCCGTTCTCTGATTTTGAGACATCAATGCCGTCTTCGCCGTACTCAAACTGTATGATTTTTTTGGAAGCGTCCCTCACGGTGTTGTCATACTCCACTTTTAAGTCCTGCATTGCATTTGCAAGCCTTCTGTAAAGGTAGCCGCTTTTTGGCGTTCTAAGCGCAGTGTCCATCAATGAATCCCTTCCTGTCATTGAGCCGAAGAAAAATTCTGCCGGAGTCAATCCTGTCTTAAAGCCGTTGCTTATGAACCCATGAGCTTCAGAGCTTAAGTCCCCTTTTCTGAAGTTTGCTAAAGTCCTCTGCTCAAACCCCTTCTCTATCCTTTTGCCCCTCATTGCCTGCTGGCCTACGCAAGCTGCCATCTGCGCCAGATTAAGCAAATTGCCCCTTGCGCCTGACTCTGCCATTATCATAGTGTGGCTTCTTTTATCCGCATAATTTGCAACAGTCCTTCCTGTTTCATTCCTTGCCTTGTTTAAAACCTCAAGAATCCTTAACTCTAATGTTTCCTGCATGGTTTTTCCAGGGAATGCTTCCAGCTTGCCTTCCATGAACTGGGCGATTAAATTATTCACGTCTTTTTTTGCCGCATCAAGGTCATCCCTTATTTTTAATTTTGCTGATTCCGGCATGTCAGTGTCTGACAAGGCTGATGTAAATCCGGCTCTGAATAAATATTCTATTCCAAGCCTGAAAATTTTTCCAAGCAGGTCAATGCTGTGGTCTTTGCCGTATTTCTGATGCAGGTTCCTGAGCATCAAGCCGGATTCCTCGCCAAGCGAGTTCCTGTCCATGACCCCTGCAACAAGCTTTCCATCCTCGATTATTACATGGGTTTCTTTGTCGCACTTGTCTTTTGACCTGTCGCATGATCGGGAGTGCCCGCTGTAATTGAAGTCGTCAGGCAGCAAAACGCTGAAAACTTCCTTGCCTGTCACAATCGCTTTTCTTGGGAGCTTTGAGAAATCCGCAATGCCGACTGCTGACAGCAAGTCTATTGCCTCTTCCCTCTTTATCGAATTGTCCTTTGTCAAAACATAGTTCCCGGAAATTGTATCCTGGGTGCAGCCTATGATGCTTAACCCGTATCTTAGCGAAATAAGCTGAGTCTGGACTTCCATCAAAATTTCCGCTTCTGCCCTTGCTTCCTCTGTTTGCGGAATGTGCAGGTTCATTTCATCTCCATCAAAGTCGGCGTTATAAGGTGTACAAACGCCGGGGTTCAGCCTTAATGTCTTGCCAGGCAGCACCCTAACGCGATGGCACATCATGCTCATTCTATGAAGCGATGGCTGCCTGTTGAATATGGCAATGTCGCCGTCCATTAAATGCCTTTCAACGATGTACCCAGGCTGAAGCTCTTCAAGAGAGGCTTCCTTTGTCTCATCTGTTATCTTCTTTTTCTTGCCGTCAGGCCTTATGATGTAGTTGGCGCCGGGGTATTTGTCAGGGCCCTTTTCAACAAATTGCTTAAGATATTGGATGTTCCATTCATTGACCCTTTCAGGAACTGTAAG
>JACPTD010000082.1 GCA_016192955.1 Candidatus Woesearchaeota archaeon
GAGATTGTCATAAGCGGCAAGGTGCCAAGCTCAAGGGCAAAATCATGGCGCTTTTACTCTGGATATCTGAAAAAGTGCGGCGACATTGCAAACGGCGTGAGACATTCCAATGCGCAGGCGCAGCTAAAAACCGGAATCATAGGGGTCAAAGTAAAGATAATGCCGCCAGACCTTAAATTGCCGGATGACATAGAGCTGCTGGATGAAAAAGAAACGAAAATTGAGGAAATAAAAGATGAGCCAAAGGAAGAGTCAGGCAAAGCACCGGAAGAAGAGCACAAGCCCTTAAGATCTGAAAAGCCAAAGAGAAAAAGCCGGACACGCGCGGGCAAAAAAACAGCAAGTAACTCGGAGAAAAAGGATGAAATTCAAGGAACTGAAGGTAATGAATGAAGCTGATTTGGGAAACACGATAATCGAGCTGAAAAAAGAGCTTATGAAAACCAACTCGCAAATAGCAGTAGGCACTGTGCCGAAAAATCCTGGAAAAGTGCGCCAAGCTAAAAAGGCAATTGCAAAGATACTGACTATAACACAACAAAGAGGAGGCACAAAGAAGGAATGAGTGAAATCTGCCCTGTATGCGGCTTAGTGAAAGAGCTGTGTGTATGTGAGACAATAGCGAAAGAAAGCCAGAAAATTCTGGTTTATATTGAGAGGAAAAAGTTCAACAAGAATTACACTATTGTCAAAGGCATTGACGAAAAGGAAATAGACCTGAGGGATTTGGCGAGGAAGCTAAAGTCAGAGCTCGCGTGCGGCGGCACTATAAAAGAGGGCAAGATAGAACTGCAGGGAGAGCATAAGCAAAAAGCCAGAAGTATTTTGATTAAGTATGGTTTTATGCCGGGCAGCGTAGAGGTAAGATAAAATTCAGTACAAGTTCAAACAAGTCAAAATGGCAAAAACAGGAGCAAAAAACACAGGGATTGTCTTGGAAGCGCCGAAGCAGGATTGCAATGACATAAAATGCCCGTTCCACGGCAGCTTGAGCATAAGGGGCAGGCAGTTTGCCGGCACAGTTGTCTCAGCAAGAATGAGAAAAACCGCTGTGATAGAGTTTGAGAGGATGTATTTTTTGAAAAAATATGAGAGATATGAAAAGCGAAGGACTAAACTGAAAGTGCACAACCCAGAGTGCGTCAATGCAAAAGACGGAGATGTGGTTAATGTGATGGAATGCAGGCCACTAAGCAAGACAAAGAACTTCACCATTATCCGGAAATTAGGTCCGCAAAAAGGCTTCAGGGGAAAGATGGAGGCGCGGCAGGCAGCTAAAATAGAGAAGCCAAAGAAAGAGGAAACAAAAGCTGAAGAGGTCAATTAAAAATGCAGCCGCTCAAAGCACGGATAACAAAAGCATTGCCCGTGTACAGCAAAATTGAAACATGCGACAATTCAGGCGCTAAAGTACTCAAGATATTCACAGTTATGGGCTCAAAGACAGTTAAAGGCAGGATATCAAGCTGCGGAGTCGGCGACTTGATCATGGCGTCTGTTTTAAGGGGCAGGCCAGATATGAGGAAGCAAGTGGTGTTTGCTGTCATTGTAAGGCAAAAGAAAGAGTACAAAAGGGCTGACGGCACTCGAATAAAGTTCGAGGACAATTCAGCTGTGGTATTAAAAGATGACAAAGGAAACCCAAAAGGCACGATATTCAAGGGTACTATTGCAAAAGAAGCGTGTGAGCGCTGGCCGGGAATAGCCAAAATAGCGAGCATTGTTGTTTGATTAAGATGAAGAATTTTTCAATTAAGTGGAAGGGCAGCAAGAAGCCATCGAAGCAGAGAAGATATAGGTTGAGTGCGCCTTTGCATATTAAGCAAAAACTGGCGCATTCGCACCTTTCAAAGGATCTAAGGAAGAAATACGGCAAAAGAAGCGCAGCGTTGAGGAAAGGCGATAAAGTAAAAGTTATGAAAGGCAAATTCAAAAAACATGAGGGGAAAGTTGAATCAGTGGGATTAAGGAAAACAAGGGCATTTGTGGCAGGAGTTGAAATAACAAGAAGGGATGGCACAAAAAAATTGCTTCCTTTGCATCCCTCAAACCTTATGATTACAGAACTGAACCTTGATGACAAATTAAGGCAGGAATCCTTAGAGGGCAAATAAAATGGGAAAAAACCATATGAAAAGGCTGGCAGCGCCAAAGTCGTGGCAGATAAGAAGAAAAGGCTTGAAATTCATCACAAAGCACGCCCCTGGCTCGCACAATTTAGATACAGGAATTCCGCTCAACGTGCTTTTAAAAGAAGTTTTGAATTATGCCGGCACCACAAAAGACGCCAAAAGAATCCTCAACACTAATGAATTCAAGATTGATGGAAAGGTTAGAAGGGACTTTAGGCACTCTGTAGGGCTTTTTGATGCTGTGGAATCCACAAACACAAATGAGCACTTCAGGATCATATTAAACAAAAAAGGCAAGATAGACCTGATAAAAATAAGCAAAGAAGATGCTTCATCAAAGCCGTGCAAAATTATCGGCAAGACCATGACAAGGGGAAAAATTCAGCTAAATCTCTATGATGGCAAGAACATTCTTGTAGATAAAGACATCTTCAAAGTCGGCGACACGGTTGTTGTGTCATTGCCTGAGCATAAAATCAGCAAGCACTTGAAGCTTGATAAAAAATCATCAATCTTTTTGATTGGAGGCAAGCACACAGGAGAGATAGGGCATGTTGAAAACATAATAAGGAATAAAATAATCTACAAAAATCAGAAAAACGACTTGATAGAAACATCAAAGAAATACGCTTTTGTTGTTGAAGATGGCAAGCAGTTGACAACCTCAGGATAAGATGAACCAGATGAAAAACATCAGAATAGAGAAGGTAACATTAAACATAGGGGCTGGAAAAGACCAAACAAGGCTGGAGAAGGGGCTGGCTTTGCTCAGGTCAATTACAGACAGCACTCCAGTTAAAACCATAACAAAGAAAAGGATACAGGAGTGGGGGCTAAGGCCAGGATTGCCCATAGGCTGCAAGCTGACGCTAAGAAAAAACAAGGCAGTCAAAATGCTTCCAAGGCTGCTTGGGGCAGTTGACAACAGGCTGAGCGAAAGGCAATTTGATCAAAATGGCAACATTGCTTTTGGAATCCCGGAATACATAGAAATACCCGGCGTTAAATACGACCCAAAAATAGGCATAATGGGATTAGAAGTTTGTGTGACTCTTGAAAGGCCTGGCTTCAGGATAAAAAGAAGAAGAATATTGTCAAGAAAAATACCGCCAAGGCACAGGATATCAAAAGAAGAAGCTATAGGATTTATGTCAGAGCAGTTCAACCTCAAAATAGGTGATGAGTAAATGACATACAGCGATTACAGAAAAGTGTTCAAGCAGCTCAAGTCAAAACCAGTCAAAATGCAGAAATATATCAAGCACAATTCCCCAAAGCCAAGGAAACACGGCAGGGCAACAAAAAAATGCACTAGATGCGGCAGGCCAGGAAGCTACATAAGCAAATATGATCTAAAGCTTTGCAGAACCTGCTTTAGGGAAATCGCAACAAGCCTGGGATTTAAAAAATATGACTGAGGTGCTAATATGCTGAACGACCCATTGGCAAATTTAATGTCATTGATATTGAACAACGAGCTAATTGGCAAATCAGAATGTATGGTAAAGCCAGTATCAAAGACAATTAAGGAGCTGTTAAAGGTTATGAAGGAAAACGGATACGTTAGCGATTTTAAGGAAGTAGAGGATGGAAGGGGAAGCTGGATAAAGCTCAGCTTGAACGGCAGCATCAATAAATGCGGGGTAATCAAGCCAAGGTACAGCGTTAAAAGCGGCAAAGTTGAGGATTTTGAAAGAAGATACTTGCCGGCAAAGGGCATAGGCATTTTGTTTATTTCAACACCCAGAGGAGTTATGACTCATTATGATGCCAAGTCAAAGAAAACAGGAGGAAAGCTATTGGCTTATTGCTATTAGATGAAAAAAGAAAAAAACATCAGGAAGGAGATAAGCGTTCCGGAAAGTGTCAGCGCCTCTTTAAACGGGCAGCTATTATCGGTCAAGGGCGCAAAAGGGAATGCAAACAGGGCATTAAAACACCATAATATATCAGTCAAAATAGATGACAAGAAGATAATTATTGAATCACAAAAAATGACAAAGGAAAGCAAGAAGCTAATCGGCTCACTTACAGCGCATGTCAAGAATATGATAAAGGGATGCTCTCAAAGCTACATCTACACTTTAAAGATATGCTCAGGGCATTTTCCAATGAATGTAAGCATAAGCGGCAGAAAGTTTGTGGTAAAAAATTTTCTTGGAGAAAAAGTGCCAAGGACACTGCAGCTAAAGGAAGGGGCTGAAGTAAAGGTTGAGGGAGATATTATACACGTTACAAGCGTTAGCAAGGAAACTGCAGGGCAAGTCAGCGCTGATATCGAGCAGCTAACAAGAAGGCCAGGTTACGATTCAAGAATTTTTCAGGACGGCATATATCTAGTTAATCGTGACGGAAAAGAACTGAAATAATAATGAAACAACAAAAATAAAATGACCCAACAAATCATCACATTATTGGAATTAAGAAATCAAATTAAGAACAAAAAACCAAGATTCATCAGGCAGGACTATCAAAGAAGAAAACGACTTGGAAGGAAATTAAAATGGAGAAAGCCAAAAGGAATACATTCCAAAATAAGGCATGGTTTTAAGGGGCATAGGAGAATGCCCTCACCGGGCTACAAGTCGCCAAAAATGATAAGGGGATTTCACGCTTCAGGACTTAAGCACGTTGCAGTCTTTTCATTAGAAGAAGTCAGCAAAATAAAAAAGGAAATTGAGGGTATTGTGATTTCGAAGAATGTCGGCGCAAAAAAAAGATTGGTAATTTTGAAAAAGGCAAAGGAGCTTAACGTCCGGGTTTTGAACTTAAATGCTGATAGTGAAATAAAAAAGATTGAAGATTTCATCAATTCAAAAAAGAAAATTCCAGTTAAGGAAACAAAAAAAGAAGAAGTTAAAAAGGAAAAAGAAGCAAAAGAAAATGCGGTTGAAAGGAAAAGCGAAGAGGATAAGAAAGAAGCTGAAAAGAAAGAAAAGGACAAGTTACTGACAAAAAAGGCGTAAAATGCTTAATGTGCAAAGAAGATTGGCGGCGCAGATTTTGAAATGCGGAGAGCATAGGATTAGGTTTGATCAGGACAGGCTGGAGGATATAAAAGAAGCAATAACAAAGACAGACGTAAGGGCGCTAATCAGCAATGGAGCAATATCAAGAAAAAGGCTGCTCAACACATCGCGATATTGGGCGAGAAGAAGAAAGGAGCAGAAAAGCTATGGAAAGCAAAAAGGATTTGGCTCAAGAAAAGGTAAAAAAACGGCAAGGCTTGATCCGAAAGCAGCATGGATAAACAAAGTAAGGCTCCAAAGGGCTTTCATCAAATCCTTAAGGGACAGCAGCAGGCTCGCGCTCCAAGATTACCATGAGCTTTATATGAAAAGCAAGGGCGGCTTTTTCAGGAGCCTCAGGCACCTAAAGCTTTATACAAACGAGAGAGGCATGACAAAAAATGAGAAGTAAAAGCACGTTCACAGTGCCTTTCAGGAGAAAAAGGCAGGGCAGGACATACTACAAGAAGAGATTGAAGCTATTGCTGTCAGGCAAATACAGGTTTGTGGTCAGAAAATCGTTAAGGAATTTCCAGGTTTCGCTTGTGAAATACCACCCAAACGGGGATAAAGTCGCCTTTACTGTCAACTCAAATGCAATAAGCAAGCTTGGCTGGAAAGGCGACAACGGAAATTTGCCGAGCGCCTATCTTATAGGAATGCTTGCCGGAAAAAATGCGCTTGAGAAAGGCATAAAGGAAGCTATACTGGACCTTGGCTTCAACAACTCAGTAAGAGGCTCAAGGCTGTACGCGGCTCTTTCAGGCGCTATCGACTCAGGATTAAGCATTCCACTCAACCAGGATGTGCTGCCTTCTAAAGAGAGAATATCAGGAGAGCACATAACAAAATACGCGCATTTATTAAAGCATGACAAAGCAAAATACGAGAAGCAGTTCTCAGATTACCTTAAAAAAGGGCTTAATCCAGAGGACATAACAAGGCATTTTAACGAAATCAAGGGAAAAATACATGGCTAAAAAGAAAGCAGAACCAGAGACAGAAGCAAAAGAAGAAGCTCAATTGGAAAAATCCGAGGAAGTCCAGGATGAAGAGGCATTGATTGAAAAGCCTAAGGAAGGCTTGGCAACAGAGCTAGGTGAAGTAAAAGAGCTTGAAGAGCAGATAGTGGAGGAAGCCAAAAAGAAAGGGGCTTTTGAAAAGGAAGCATGGAAGCCGAAAACATCTCTGGGCATGAAAATAAAAAATGGCGAAGTAAGTAATATTGACTACATACTTGACAGAAGGATAAAAATACTCGAATCAGAGATAGTTGACGCTTTGATACCAAACCTTACAACTGATTTGCTGATGGTTGGCCAATCCAAAGGCAAGTTTGGCGGCGGGCAGAAAAGGGTATTCAAACAAACCCAAAAGAAAACCCAGGAAGGCAACAAGCCGAAATTCGCCACTTTTGCAGTTATTGGAAACGAAGACGGGTACGTTGGCGTAGGATATGGCAAATCCAAGGAAACAGTGCCGGCAAGGGAAAAGGCAATAAGGCAGGCTAAGCTGAATGTTATAAAAATAAGGAGAGGATGCGGCAACTGGAGATGCAGCTGCGGCGATCCCCATACAGTCCCATTTAAAGTAAGCGGAAAGGCAGGCTCTGTCGAAATAACCCTGATGCCAGCTCCAAAAGGAACAGGGCTCAGGGTTGAAAAAGAATGCCAAAAAATATTGAGATTAGCTGGCATTAAAGATGTATGGTCAAGAACAGAAGGGCAAACCAGAAGCAAGCTTAATCTTTTATACGCGTGCTTTATGGCATTGCAGCGTTTAATTCAATTCAAGGCAAATGAGAAGAATGTTAAAGTTTTAAGCATTATTGAAGGCTCGTCAAAAGCAATGGTGTAAAATGGAGCAAAAACCTGAAAGCGGAACTAAAGGCGCAAAACAATTGGCAGCGGTAAGGGTAAGAGGTTTGACAGGAATAAAGACAAGGATAGAAGACAACTTAAAGATGCTGAGGCTTTACAAAAAAAATTATTGCTGCGTGCTGCCAGGCAATGCTGTTTATGCAGGCATGCTGAAAAAGGCAAAGGACTACATTACATGGGGAGAGATTGATGATGAAACATTCAACACACTTGTCAATGCAAGAGGTGAGGAATACAATGGAAGAGAATCAGACTCAAAAGGAAAGCTTAGATACAATGATTTTATTGTTATAAACAACAAAAAAATGAAAAAATATTTTCGCTTGAACCCGCCAAGAAAAGGATTTGGAAGAAAAGGAATAAAATATTCTTATCAAAATGGAGGGGCACTTGGCTATAGGGGAGAAGCAATCAATGATTTAATCAAGAGGATGATTTGATGACGGTCAACAAGCGAAAGAAAAATACAAGGCAAAGAGGCAGCATGACGCATGGCTGGGGCGCAAAGAAAAAGCACAGGGGACAAGGCCATCGCGGAGGCAGAGGAATGGCAGGCACTGGCAAAAGGGCAGACACAAAAAAGCCGAGCATCTGGAAGGAAGATTATTTCGGAAAGCGCGGATTCACAAGCAAAACACCAAAGATTAAAGTCAACCCAATCAACATAGGTTTTATAGAGCAGCATATAAGCAGGTTCTTAAACAATGGCACGGTGAAAAAAGAAAATGACTTTTATTTTATTGACCTAGAAAATCTAGGGTTTAACAAATTACTGGGCGATGGTAGGGTTTCTTTGAAGTTTAAAATAAAAGCCCCTTACGCTTCTAAAGCAGCTTTGGAAAAAGTCAGGCAAGTCGGCGGGGAAATAATCGGGCTTGAAAACCAAATCAAGGAATAAGTTTAAAAATTGTCATGTCTTTTTGGCTAAAATGTCTCTTTGGCAAACTATAACCTCAAATCTTCCTGAAGTTGAAGGACCTACTCAAAAAACTCTTTCTTTTCGGGAGAAGCTGAAATGGACAGCAATTGTCTTGGTTATATTCTTTGTTTTGGGCTTAATGCCTTTATTCGGGCTTGGCATAAATGCTTTGCAGAGATTTGAGACATTGTCAATAATCTTGGGAGCTGAATTCGGCTCATTAATCTCACTTGGAATAGGCCCAATAGTAACAGCATCCATAGTTTTGCAGCTTTTAAACGGCTCAGGAATATGGAAATTTGACTTGACAACCCCGGAAGGAAAAAGAGCATTTCAAGGCACTCAAAAGTTCTTATCGCTGTTCTTTATTATTTTTGAAAGTGCCATCTACGTATTCTTAGGCGGCTTGGCCCCTGCTGAGCAGTTTCAAGGCACGGGCTTTCATTTTCAGCTGCAGCTCATCTTAATATTTCAGCTGTTTTTAGGCGGCTTATTGATATTATTCTTGGATGAGGTTGTAAGCAAGTGGGGCTTCGGCTCAGGAATAAGCCTGTTCATAGCAGCAGGAGTAAGCAAGAGCCTTTTCATTCAGGCATTTAATTGGCTGCCTGGCCCCAGCGGCTTGGCAGGCGTCACATATTCATCCGGAGCAGTCCCTGCATTCTTCCAAAGCCTTGTCAGCGGGGATGTTACAACAGCATTGATAATGGTATCCGCTGTTTTTTCCACTATACTTGTTTTTGTCATTGCCGTTTACGCGCAGGCCATGAAAGTTGAAATACCATTGTCATTCGGCATGATAAGGGGCCATGGCATAAGATGGCCTTTGTCGTTTATATACACATCAAACATCCCAGTAATCTTGGTTGCTGCTTTAATTGCAAACTTCCAGCTGTGGGGCAGGCTGCTGCAGAATACAGGCTACCCTTTTCTGGGAACTTTTAGCGCATCAACCGGCCAGCCAATATCCGGCTTTGTCTATTGGCTCCAGGGGCCTTCTATTTTGACAAACATTATACAACAGCACTCCTTGTTTATCGGATTTACGCCTTATTTGCAGGCTCTTGTCTATATTCTATTTTTTATTGTAGGCAGCGTCATATTTAGCATCTTCTGGGTGCAGACAGCAGGCATGGATGCAAAATCACAAGCCAAGCAGATGATTTCCAGCGGACTGCAGATTCCGGGCTTTAGAAAAGATGAAAGAGTACTTGAAAGATTGCTAAGCAGGTATATATGGCCGCTGACAATTATGGGAGGCATTACAGTCGGATTTTTGGCTGCATTTGCTGACTTGACAGGAGCTTTAAGCAGCGGAACAGGAATACTGCTCACGGTCATGATTGTCTATAGGCTGTATGAGGACATAGCAAGGCAGCACATGATGGACATGAACCCCATGCTAAGGAAATTTATGGGAGGATAAATGGCGTATTATGACTTTTTAAACCTGATTTTTGCACCTCTTCTTCAGCTGCCAGCCTTGTTGGCAATACTAATCTTGTCTTTGCTGATATCCTTGATAATTATACTAATAACAAAATACACAACTGACCAGTCTTTGATGAAAAAAC
>JACPTD010000008.1 GCA_016192955.1 Candidatus Woesearchaeota archaeon
TTACCTTATCATGTCAACAAAAAAAGGAACTGTCAAGAAGACAGAGCTTATGGCTTACAGCAATCCCAGAAAGCACGGAATTGTGGCCATAACACTCGAGCAAGGCGATGAACTGATCAATGTTGAATTAACAGATGGAAACCAGCAGATAATATTGGCGACTAAGAACGGCATTGCAGTCAGGTTTGAGGAAATGAATGTAAGGCCTACGGGAAGGTCTGCGCAGGGAGTGAGGGGCATAAGCCTCAAGGGCAATGACGAGGTCGTTGGAATGGTTGTCGCTTCAGATGAGAAAACCTTGCTCAGCGTGACAGAAAACGGCTATGGAAAAAGAACACCCATTTCGGAATACAGGCTTATCAACAGGGGAGGCTCAGGAGTAATCAGCATACAATGCAGCGAAAGAAACGGCAAAGTAGTTTCAATCTGCCCTCTCACCGGAAATGATGACATAATTTTTATAAGCAAGAACGGCATCATAATAAGGGTGCCTGCAAATGATATTTCTGTGATAGGAAGGAACACCCAAGGCGTGAGGATAATGAAATTGGAGGCAAACGACAAGGTTGTTGCTGCTGTAAAAGTGGCCAGGGAGAATAATAACCATTAAAAAACAAACTTTTTTATAGCAATTAAAGTTGATTTCTATTTATGAAAAAACTCAAAGAGGTGCTTGATGAAGCGCTTGAGGAAATGCAGCCTGATAAAAATTATGAGAGGGAAATATTTGAAAAGCTGAACTTAATCATTAAAAAAATAAACAAAAACCAAAAAGGGGTCAAGGCAATCCTTGGCGGCTCTGGTGCAAAGGGCACATGGCTCAAGACTTTTGACGCTGACATTTTTGCGCTTTTTGACTACAAGAAATTCAGGGACAAAAGCGGCAAATTGCCGGATATTCTGGAAAAAATCCTAAGAAAGAAGTTTAGGAATGTTGCAAGGCTGCATGGCTCAAGGGATTACTTTCAGATAAAGCAGAGTAATTTTACTTTTGAGATTGTCCCGATTCTAAGAATACAAAAAGCAGGGCAGGCAGGAAACATCACTGACGTAAGCCCTCTGCATTCAAGATGGGTCAGGAAGTACAAAAAGCTTGCTAATGACATGAAGCTTGCCAAGCAATTCTGCCAAGCGCAGAATGTTTACGGCGCTGAAAGCTACATAAGGGGATTTTCAGGCTATGTGTGCGAAATCCTCACAGCCTATTACGGCTCTTTTGCAAATTTAATCAAAAATGCCGCAAAATGGAACAGCAAGGTTGTTGTTGATGCGCAGGGATACTACAGGGGCAAGGACGTGTTTAAGCTGGTTAATACTTCGAAGTTGATATCCCCTTTGATAGTTATCGACCCTGTGCAGAAGGACAGGAATGCAGCGGCTGCATTAAGCGTTGAGAAATTCGAGGCTTTCAAAAAAGCCGCGGGAGAGTTCCTGAGAAAGCCGTCAAAGGAATTTTTTGTTAGGAAAGACCTAAAGATATCTTTTTTAAAAGATAAGGCAAACAATAAAGAGCTGATAGCAGTCAAGGCAGGGCCATTGAGCGGGAAAATAGATGTTGTCGGAGGCAAGCTGATGAAAGCCTACGAATTCTTAAAAAATGAGCTGCATAAGCATGATTTCGGCATAATAAAAACCGACTGGGAATGGGACAAGAAAAATGACGCCATATTCTATTTTTTGCTGGACAAAAAGCCATTGCCTAAATTTGTTGAGATAGAAGGGCCTCCGATTAAGATTGAGCAGCATGCTGACAGCTTCAAAAAAATACATAAGAAAACATTTCAAAAAGGCAACAAAATATACGCTTTAGAGCAAAGGAAATATCCAAGACCCATGGATTTATTAAAAGACAGCATAAAATCGCAATTTGTAAGGGAAAAAGCCAAATCAATAAAAATTGAAGCTCTCTAAAATGCAGGCAGTAATTCTGGCAGCGGGAAAATCCACAAGAACATACCCCTTGACGCTGACAAGGCCGAAACCTCTGCTTAAAGCGGCAAATAAAACGCTTTTGGAGCATAACCTGGACAACATAGATGGCATTGCAGATGAAGTCATCATTGTTGTCGGCTACAAAGAGAGCATGATTAAAAAATACATTGGAAATAAATACAAAAGCCTGAAAATCAGGTATGTTGAGCAAAAACAGCAGCTTGGGACTGCACATGCTGTTTCTTTGGCAGAGCAGCATATCAAAGATAGGTTCATTTTGCTGATGGGCGATGACCTATATTCAAGTGAAGACATAAAAAAATGCGTCAAGCACAGATATTCCATATTGGCGGCAAAAGTAAAAAACCCGCAAAATTTTGGCGTTGTAATTGAAAAAAACGGGATTTTGGCTGATTTTGTTGAAAAACCCAAGAAATTTGTTTCAAGCCTTATAAGCACGGCATTTTACTCATTGGACAGGGAAATATTCAAATATATTAGAATAATCAAGAAATCCGCAAGGAATGAGCTTGAGATGCCTGATGCGGTTAAATTATTGTCAAAAAACCAAAAGATACGCATTGTCAGGAGCAAAAAATGGCTTCCGATTGTTTATGCATGGGACTTGTTGAAAGCTGACAGGGTATTAAGGAAAAACAAGAGTTTCATAGGGAGCAATACAAGAGTTAGCGGATTGGTGAAAGACTCCAGCATAGGAAGCGGATGCGTTATAGACGGCATGGTAAGAAACTCAATAGTCATGGACAACGCAGTCATACATAAGAACTCAATTGTTGATGACTCCGTTATCGGGGAAAATGTGCATTTCAGCGGCGAGATTGAGGCAAAAAGCAATGCTTATTCTGCTGTAGGCTACAAAAAAATAAAAGCTGGCAGGATTGGCGCAATAATAGGGGATAATGCGATTGCAAAAAATGTCATTGTAAAGGCAGGCTCTAAAATCTGGCCTGGCATGGAAATAACGGGGACAATTAACATGGATGTAAAATGAAGTCACTCTCAGACAAAATAAAAGGGCTGCATCTGTACGCTTTTGGCTTTCTGAGAAAATTATATGATATGGTGCTGTCGTGGGCGCATAAGAAATATTCCTCTACAGCCTTATTTGTTCTTTCATTTGCGGAATCCTCATTTTTTCCAATACCTCCTGACGTCCTTCAGATAGCCTTGTCAGTTTCAAAGCCGAAAAAATCCTTTTTTTATGCCTTGATATCCTCTATCGGCTCTGTCTTAGGCGGCATATTCGGCTATTTTATAGGCTTGTTCCTTTTTGACAGCGTAGGAAACTTGATAATCAACGCGCTTGGCTACCAGGCGCAATTCCAGAGCGTAGGCGAGCTATACAAATCATATGCCTTTTTGGCAATACTGACAGCGGCATTCACTCCAATACCATACAAGGTATTTACAATAGCGGCAGGATTCTGGCAGGTTGGCTTGCTGTCCCTCGTAGCCGCTTCTGTTATAGGCAGAAGTGCGAGGTTCTTTTTGGTGGCTTTGCTGATTTATTTTTTTGGCCCTAGGATAAAAGAGTTTATTGACAAATATTTTAATTTGCTTACTGCAGTATTTTTTGCCTTAGTGATAATAGGGTTCATTGCAGTAAAATACCTTATATGACATTAACAAAAATGAAAAAAAATGAGATATTAATGCTCATAATTGCCCTCGCCCTTTTCCTAATTTCCTACAATCTTGATG
The DNA here is from genome assembly GCA_016192955.1 of Candidatus Woesearchaeota archaeon. GTDB lineage: Archaea > Nanobdellota > Nanobdellia > Woesearchaeales > GW2011-AR4. Next base: position 3,655 of record JACPTD010000008.1, read on the forward strand.
AGAAAGTAAATCTGCTCTTCAAAAATGCAAAATTCGCCTTTTTAGATGTTATTTTAGGAATTATCACAAATTTTGGGATTGTTGTTGTCATTATGGCAGCCATGCCCTCAATTATGCTGTACAAAAAAAATAAAAAAGCAGTTTATTTGATATGGTCAGCCTTTGTTGTTTCAGTTATCTTGGCTTTTATCATAAAATTGATTGCGCTCAGGCAAAGGCCGACAGAGGCATTTGCATACCCTTTTGTCAATATAATAAATTATTCTTTTCCAAGCATGCATGCAATGGCTGTATTCTCATTGCTTCCAATTCTGATAAAATATATACCGAAACAAAGGCATTTCTGGGCATGGTTTGCTTTCTTGGTTGCGCTCAGCAGGATATATTTCGGGTTTCATTTCCTGAGCGATGTCGTGTTCGGCGCTTTTGCCGGCTATTTCATAGGAACTTATCTGCTGGAATTACACAATAAAGGAAAATTATGGAAAAAATAAGTGAATTTGAGCGGAACAGGCAGCTTTTCCACATTTTTTTTGGCATTTTTATTGTACTCTTGGTAATGTATGATGGAATTATTGGATTTATTTTATTTTTTTTATTTGGAATCGTTGATAGCAATGGCATACTTAACAGCAAAAATACAATCTTAATTTTGATTGTTGTGGGTTTAGCTTTGTCTTACATGAGCAGAAAAATAAAAATACCCATAATAAACCAGCTGCTCCAAAAGTTTGAGCGGAAAAGAGAGCTTTATAGCTTTCCAGGCAAAGGGTTAATCTTTTATTTGACTGGGGCTTACGTCTCGTTGCTTTTGTTTCCAAGGGACATTGCAATTGCGTCAATCATGGTTTTGGCATTAGGCGATTCTGTATCGCATCTTTACGGACTGCATTATGGCAGGATAAGGCACCCGCTGTCAAAAACGAAATTTCTTGAAGGGACAATTGCAGGCTTGATATTCGGCTTTATAGGCGCTTTTGTGTTTCTGCCATGGCATGAGGCTTTTTTCGCGTCTTTGGCTGCCATGATAGTCGAGGCAGTTGAGATAAGGATAGGAGCACAGCAGGTTGATGACAACTTAATTATTCCTTTTGTTGCTGGAGCTGCTGTCTGGATTGTTAGGATGGTTTGACAAATACCTTTATAAACTTCCATTCCTTTTCTTTCTGACTTAAAAATTTTAATGATTAAAATGCTCAGCGAACAGCTAAAGGAAATATTTTTGAAAAATAAAGACCCATTTACAGACATACTTGGGCAGGAGAGTGCAAAGCAGGGCATTAAGTCAGCCTTGCTTATGGACAGGCACATTATAATATCAGGCGCTCCTGGAATTGGAAAGACAACATTGGCAAAAAACATAGCAAAGTTATTGCCGGGCATTGAGGTTGTTGAAGGCTGCAGCTATCATTGCACGCCACAAGTTCCAGTATGCCCGTCATGCAAGCAGAAAACTAAGCATGAAACTGCAAGATTGGATGGCATAAAACGCTTCATTAGGATTCAAGGCTCTCCTGATTTGACAGTTGAGGATTTGCTTGGCGATATTGACCCAGTCAAAGCCTTGAAATTCGGACCTTTAAGCCTTGAGGCATTCACTCCAGGAAAGATATTCAAGGCAAACAACGGCATTTTGTTCTTTGACGAGCTAAACAGGTGTCCTGAAAAATTGCAAAACTCATTATTGCAGGTTTTGGAAGAGAGAAAAGCCACAATCGGCGCTTATGATGTTGATTTTGATATTAGACTTATTTTTGTTGGAACAATCAATCCAGAGGATACTGCAACAGAGAAATTAAGCGATGTTTTGCTGGACAGGTTTGACATTGTTTATATGGATTACCCTGAAAGCATTGAAATTGAGAAAAAAATCATTGTTATGAAAGGCAAGAAGCTCGCAAATGTAAGCAGCGAGCTTCTTGAGATGATGGCATATTTTATAAGATTGCTGAGGCAGGACGAAAAGCTTGAGAAAAAGCCAAGCGTGAGGGCATCAATAGGCTTGTATGAAAGATCACAATCAAATGCCCTGCTAAACGGAAGGAAAAATGTGCAGTTTGAAGACATAAAAAATGCTGTGATTTCTGTTTTATCGCACAGGATAAGGCTGAAGCCGTCTGTCAGGTATTTGCAAAGCATTGAAGATTATATAAAAGAACAGTTTCACAAAAACATAGAAGCAACAAGGTGGCAAAACCATCTGGAAGAAGAGCAGCAATCTGGTGATTTACGGTAGCCAAAGGCTCGAGATAAAGGAGTTTTCTAAAGCAGAGGAATTAAGCGGAAAACTTGCGTTCCAGCAGCTTGAAGACAAGTTCATGCACTCTGTTCTTGAGAATGACAAAAAGGTTATTGACAGCGGCAAACTGATAAGCGATGCAATAAATCAAGGCATGTCATCATTTTCTCCTGACTTGATGTTTGAGCAGCTTGTCAAGAACTATACAATAGCAAAGCAGCTATTTGGCGAATCGCTCATAAGGCTTGTTTCGGGATACGAGCCTGATTACATAAGGAAAAACACAGGCATTCCCGAATTCCAGAAAGAGCTGAAGGAAAAGATACAGCAGAAGATTGGAGAGCTTAAAGAAGAAGGATTTTTGCTTAAAGACAACTCATTGTCAGAAAAGGGCATTGAGCTTGCTTCACTTGTCCTTTACTTTGAGGAGCTTGACAAGATAGTGCCAAAAGGATTAATTGGAGATAAAATAAGCAAAAAAACCTTTGTTTATGGAGAAAAGGAAAGCTCAAGATTATACAAAAAAGGCGACAGGTACAGGGACATTGCTTTGAAAAAATCTGTAAAGCTCGCAATTAGGAGAGGGCATGCGGATTTTGGCGATAAAGACTTGCAGGTTTATGAAAAGCAGGGCAAAGGCCAGACATATATTGTCTATGCACTTGATGCTTCTGGCTCAATGAAAGGCAGGAAAATAGACGCATGCAAAAAAGCCGGAATAGCGCTTGCGTACAAAGCGATAAATGAAAAAGACAAGGTTGGCTTGATAGTTTTCGGCTCTGAAGTAAAAGAATTCATAGAGCCTACACTGGATTTTACGCATTTGCTTAAGGAAATAACAAGAATCAAAGCTTCTAAAGAGACTGATATTGTGTCAACATTGCAAAAGGCAATTGAGATGTTCCCAAGCGAAAAAATAACAAAGCACTTGATTTTGATAACAGATGCTCTGCCGACAAAAGGAGACGAGCCTGAGAAATCAACTCTTGAAGAAGCGTCTATTGCAAGGAGCAAAGGAATAACAATTTCTTTAGTCGGGATTAATCTGGATGAAAAAGGAAAAAGATTGGCTGAAAAGATAGTTGAGCTTGGGGAAGGAAGATTGTATGTTGTCAGAAATTTAGAGAATGTTGACCAGATTGTGCTTGAGGATTATTATGGGGTGTTTTAGAACGTCTATGTTGTCTGTTGCCTCTTTCATGAAATGTTCCTCTTGGATGGATTATCCATGATTTAGCTAAATCTGCAGAATAGTTATGAGGATGTGGATAAAGTTCCAATTGTGTTCGAGTTTCAGGAATTTCCATCAAAATCATAGGTCGCAGCCCAAGCTCCTCATCCACTCCAAAAAATTTGTCTTGTATATGCCCGTGTTTGTCTGGAGCAGGGTGGTGTTGCTTATTTCGTTTTCTTGGTCCTTTCAAATCCATAGCTATGGCCCGACCTGCTCCTAAAGCTAAATCATTGCCGATATATATTACGTCTTTATATCCCATAAACCCTATTCTTTCTGATAAACCGAGCATATAAGATAAATGGTGCGTCTGAATTCTACCCTGTTTATCAATATCCACTTGCGAATAATTATTTGCAATAGCCCAATCGAGTTGCTGCTCATCAGTAAATCCTCTTGTTTTTTCCCTCATGTACAAAAGCCAATCAAAAAAAGCATAACCTATCAAGAATGTCTTCTCACCAACTCGAGCCGTGCGCGCATGGATTTGCCTATTTATATTGCCTGCATCAACCGTTACAGCATGCCGAACAAGCTCCACCAGATCACTTTTGCCTGAAGCAGTTCTTTCTTCAATACTTTCCAATGCAGCAACTGCAGATCCTCCCAAATATATGCCCGTGTTCCTCAATTTAAAAGGAGGTGATCCTGCATCAATGCTTAATAGATAAGCATAATTTCTTTGCCTGATTACATTCAATATTCCAGCAGGCACAGAAGCCCGTCCTTTATAATCAATTTCGGTCGATAAGTTTCCCCCGAATAGCGGGAAAGAATCAACCCTGTAAAGTGTTTGAGGCATAGAAAAGCTTCAGAACCCACTACTTATAAACCTTTCTATTTTGTTTTAATCTTATAGTAGTAACACTCACCTTTAAATATAACTTTAGATTTCCTGCAGACATGAGAATACTGGCATTTACAGACACTCACGGCTCTTTCTCGGCTTTAAAGAGAATTGAGCATAAAGTGAAATCCCAACAGCCGGATTTGCTGGTCTGCGCTGGCGATATTTCAATCTTTGAGCATGGAATTTTTGGCATATTAAGAAGGCTAAACAAACTAAATAAAAAGCTCTTGATAATTCATGGCAATCATGAAGACAGCTCGACTTTTATAAAATGCTCAAGATTGTTCAAGAACATCACATTCATCCACAAAAATTGTTTTATTGAAAACAACATACTATTCTTGGGTTACGGCGGAGGTGGATTTTCAATCATTGACCGGGGATTCGAGAAAATAGCGAATACAAAATTCAAAAAAATAATAAAAAATAATAAAGACAAAAAAATAATCCTTGTGACGCATGCGCCCCCTTATAAAACAAGGCTTGACAAACTTGTTGGAGGGCATTGCGGCAATAAATCAATAAGGCATTTTATTGACAAAAACAAAGTTGATTTGCTGGTTTGCGGGCATCTGCATGAAAATTTCGGAAAAGAAGACAAAATCGGAAAAACAAAAATAATAAATCCCGGACCTTTTGGGAAGATTGTTGAGATTTAATTGGAAGTTCGTATAACACGTTTTTTGCGAACTTTGTGAGTGAAAAACTTGTGTTATACGAACCTTTACCCAAACTTCATGACCCTTCCTTCAAAATCTTCCTTCATCAGCAAAACCACTCTTGAAGGCTCGTGCTCGTCAATTATTTTGTAATTGGCATACTTCGCAATCTCACTGGCAAACTCTTTTACTTCTTCATGCAATGGCATGTTTTTCTGCTCAAGCCTTTCCCTTGACATTCCAACCCACATATAGGCTTTGACTTCAACGAACATTGGCTCACTCATCTTTATTATTTCAGCCCACTGCTCTGGCTCAACCATATTCAAGCCCCTAATCAAAGTAAACCTGAGCACAGTTCTTGTCTTTGCCCTTAATTCAGGCAGAATGCTTAATGTTTTAACCAGTCTATGCCATGCATTTTTGATTATCGGCCTGTCAATTATGTTGAACAATTCCTCATTTGGAGCATCAACAGAAATGTAAAGCTGTGTTGGCGGCTCTTCAAGCAGCTTTTCAATCCTTTCGGGCAATAAGCCGTTGCTGACAACAAATGTTGAAAAGTTTTTTTCCTTGTACTCTTTAATCAATTCAGCCAATCTTGGGTATAAAGTGGGCTCTCCGTCCAATGAGATGGCGACATGCTGAGGAGCCATTGCCCTTTCAAATTTTTCCTCGCTTGTTTTTTTATTGCCTCCAAATCCGGAAAGCAATTTTTTTTGAGCTTCAATAGTCCCTTTCACTATCAAATCCGGATCATCAATAGAGTCTTGCATTGCAGGCTCTGTGTGGTATCTTAAATCGCGCCAGCAAAAGACACAGGCATTGTTGCATGTAAAAGTAGGAGTCATCTGAATGCATTGGTGGCTGTTAATGCCGTAAAACCTGTTCTTATAGCAGCCTCCTTCACCTCTCAAGTCGCTTTTAGTCCAATGGCAGGTCTTGACCCTTGTATGCTTTCCAACAACTTCGTATTGCTGCTTCTTAAGCATTAGCTTTACATCTGCTGTAATCATATGCCATGATAAAATACAAATCTATTTAAATTTTAGGTTTTACATGCCTCTTATGGATTTGAAGCCTGCATTGGAGAAACTTGAAGAAAGCCCTGACTTCAGGAAATGGCATAAAAAGAACAAAAATACATATTTCTCTTATGCCTTCAAAATCCCCCAGGAAATGCCGGATGAATGGCAAGTCGGCTTCTATGAGGCTAAAAAAGACAAAATAACCACGTTTGTAATTGCTGGAGACGCCATCAAGATAAGGCCCGAAGAGGAAATATTCAAAAAAGATGGCATGAAAGTGAACGAAATCCAGCTTGACAAGATAAAGATTACTTTTGACAATGCGATTGCAAAATCTGAGGAATTCCAGCAGAAAAATTTTCCAAAAGACAAAAGCATAAAGACAATAGCAATACTCCAAAACATTCCAGAGTTTGGCAACATGTGGAACATAACTTATGTGACAGAAGCTTTCAATACACTGAACATGAAGATAGATGCCTCAAACGGCAAGGTTCTGGAGCACAACCTTTAATCAGTTTTTTCTTTCAGGAAACAATAGCTGTAAGCAATTGGCTATATTTCTGATGCCATTTTGCCATACCTTTCCTTTGCAAAAGAACAATTGAATTCTTTAAATATAAGCTTATTGCTAAAAATCTGGATTTGCGTTGACATTTTCTTTGAGATTAAAATGGTGCTAAAAGTGAAAATCAAAAAAATTGCCGATGCTAAAACCCCATTTTATGCGCATAAAGGCGATTCAGGAGTTGACCTGTATTCCGCTGATGAATATCTGCTCAGGCCAATGGAAAGAAAATTAGTCGCAACGGGCATTAAGATTGCCATTCCTTATGGCTATGAAGCGCAGATAAGGCCAAAAAGCGGGCTTGCGCTGGAGCACGGGATAAGCCATGCCAACAGCATAGGCACAATTGATTCGTGCTACAGGGGTGAGATAAAAATTCCCATGATCAACTTAAGCGACAAGGCTTACAGGATAGAAAAAGGAAAGAAAATAGGACAGATGGTTTTTGCAAAAGTTGAAACAGCTGTTTTTGAGGAAGTTGACAAGCTCGAAGAAACAACAAGAAATGAAAAAGGGTTTGGAAGCACGGGCTTAGACTAAAAGGGGTGAAATCATGGGCAGGGACACGAGCAAGCCAATAAGGTTCAAGACAATACAAAAAAACACAAAGCTGGCAGAGTTTGCCGCTGAAGATGATATGCAGATAAAGCAGGAAGAGCAAAAGCCGATAGACTAGTTCTTATTTACTTTTGAGTAGTCATAAGAAAAAGATTTAAAAAGGCTTTGGTATTTCTCTTTGCCATGGGTGGTTTGCATAAAAAATCAGAAGTTGGCATTGTGATAATATTAATCATAGTTATAGTTCTTTTCTTCTTTGGCTGGCTGATTAATTTCAGCCAAAGGGAGTGCAGAACCAACAGGGATTGCAATTCTGAATCTTACTGCGGCAGCGATTTTGCGTGCCACTCCTATCCAAATATCCAAAAAACCGTTGTCCAATATAATTTCTTTTGGCCAGCAGTTATAATAGGAATTGCGATAGTAGCTGCAGCATGGATTTTCAGGAAATGGCGGGGTAAATGGGATAAAATCCAATTTGTTGAAAAAATTGTCAAAGTTCCAGAAGAGGCTGAAGCTATAAGCGAGCCTTACTACAAGTCAAACGGCAATTTGAGGACACCCTAAAATGACAGATATTTCTGAATTATTCTTCAAAAGAGAGCATTTTCCTTTTACAATTAGAGAAGCGACTACTGCAAGAGGAGTTAAATTTTTGGATATCAAAAACATAAATCTGCCACCCTATCATCCCTTAATGCGAGAACAAGGAATAAATTTTGAGCTTGCTATTTCTGTACTTGGCGAAGCAATACATTATACTTCATTAGATTTGCAAGAAATAGCAGAAACTATTCCCGAGTCCGGGTACAAACAAACACTAGAACATTTAATTAGGGATATAAATGGCGTAATAGTTTATGGAGAGCCGATTAAAGAAGACGAACGAGTAAAGGTTCCTGATTTTCCCTTTCTACATGGTGGGCATTTGTATATAGGTAGAGACCATATAATGCCTGGAGAGTACTCTAGTAGAATCACTATAGTCGGCAATATCGGAGCAACAATCCTAGTGCCAGATACTGTAACTTTTTCAGAAGGGTTAATGAAAGAGTATAAAATTAGAGAAGGGAGATCCCATACACAAAGTCTTAAACAATTTGAATCCCCTTATGGTTGGCATAAACATAACCTATATACTGATGTCCAAAAAATTTTCTGTAAAAATTTAGTAATTGCATTAAATAATGCAGTAGTTAGAGCAAAATATTCAGCTTAATATCTTATCCACTTCTTTGCTTACACTCTCAAAAACACTTTTCAATGGCTTTGAAGCATCTATTATCCTTATATTGTCATTTAACAATTTTGGCATTTTCAGGAAGTAAGCCCTTATCCTTTTCATGAATTCAAGCTGCTCAAACTTTTCCTTTTCCCTGTACTCAATTCTCTCAAGCGCTACAGAAGGCTCAACATCAAGGATAAATGCAATGTCAGGCTTTCTGAATGACTTGTTTTTTGCAATCAAATCTGCGATATTCAGCCCTTGGGAACCCTGAAACGCGATTGTAGAGTAATAATACCTGTCGCAAATGACAATTTTCAAATTCTCGTTTTGCCTGCTTAAAAACGGCTCAATCTCGCTTTTCAAGTGCTCTTTTCTGTCTTTTATAAACAGCTCCAGCAGTTTTTTGCCGCTGCTTTCAGGTTTTTTTTCTTTTCTCAGCATTTCCCTTATAAGCTTTCCATGTCTGCCGCTTGTCGGCTCTCTTGTTGCCAGGATTTTGCATTTTTTATGTTTTGACAGAAGATAATTGTGAAGCATTTTAGCTATTTCGCTTTTTCCGGAGCCGTCAAGGCCGTCTATTGCAATAAATATTCTTTTTTTCATAGCCTTGAGATGTTAACTTTATTTATTAAATTTGCGCATGCACGAAAAGAAA
>JACPTD010000069.1 GCA_016192955.1 Candidatus Woesearchaeota archaeon
TAAAGCTCCGACGAAACCCCGTCGAGACATATTTTGGCTTATTTTTGGTTGATGAAAAGCCATACCGACGATAAGCCTAAACTCCACACAATAAACAGCCACATTTTTATTTATAAATCACCGACGGGACTTTATAGTTACATAAGGATGTGAAAGCTGTGCTTGAACCCTACTTCCATTCCTGCATCGTAGGAATGGAGGCGTCTACAAGCATCTATCCATTGCATGATGGCTTTTCAAATGATAATGTGCAGGTAAAAGTGGCAAATGTGATAAGAATAAGAGAGCTTATCGTAAAAAATGACAAGCTTGATGCTAGAAGATTAAGCGATATGCTGAGGCTCAACACATTCCCGGAAAGCTTTATTCCTGACAAAAAGCTCAAGCAGCTCAGAGATATAATCTGCATAAGGCATTCTTTCCTGCAGGGATTAAATGCAGCCCAAAGCAGAATATGGGCTTTGCTCCAGATGAAAGGGATTAAAATCCCTGTAAGGAGGATGTTCTCTAAGAAAGGGCTTGAGCACATTAAATTGGTTTCAGAATCCTCGCCTGATTTAAAGTGTTTATACCGGCATTACAAAAACATTGAGCAGAGCTTAGAGCAGTCAACTAATGAAATGATTGAATATGCAGGCAGAAATTTCCCATCAGAATGGGAAAAGCTGCATTCTTTGGATGGCATAGCTGACATAATCTCCTCTTATGCCATAGCTTACATTCATCCTATATCAAGATTCTCGTCAGAGAAAAAGCTTAGGAGGTATGTTGGTGTTATTCCGGTTACTCGGGAGTCTGGAGGCAAATTTATCGGATGCATGCTCCCTAAACACTCAAGCAGGGCTCTGCTTAGATGGGCATTTACACAAGCAGCCCATTGCGCAATTAGGAAAAAAGATTCCAAGATGAGAGCATACTACAATGCCAGGAAGAAAAACAAAAAGCAGAATTCTTTTTCTGTTTTTAAGTCAGAGAAAAATAATTTTTACACAAAAAACCACTTTTTTCAAAGTTCTCTATATTATTTTATCCCCTTAAAAGCCTCTTCAATTTCCTGCTGCGTATATTTATTCTGGAGCAAAGCCTGCCTTATCTGCTCTTTCCCAAAGCCCCTTCTCAGATTTATAATGACATAGTTCCTCAGCTCAAGCATGTTCTGCTGCCTGATTTTCTGCATAAGCTCGATATGCTCTTTTTTTCTCTTGATTTCGACGTAAGCCAAGAATCCAAGCACCAGAAGAACAGGCAATATCACAAAGAGCCATGCACTATAATTTATACCGGTTTCATCTATATAAATTGAAGCCTGAAAGTCCGGCTGTGCTTGAAATCCCGATATTACTGGAATGCCAAGCATTTGAATATTGTTTTTGTCATAAATTGATATCATTTTCACATTGTCAAAATAAGGCACATATAAAGTGAAATTAAGGTCTTCATTGGCCTGCTCTTGCTGGTTAGAAACTCCTGGAAATAAATTTGATAATGTAGGAATATTAAATTTGATTGAGCTTAGTACCTGCCCATCAATAGATATCATATCAAGCCTTGGGCTATCAGCAGCTCCAGAATAGTTAAAGGGAGTGCCTGTAGTTAAGCGCATATCCATCAGAGTTATGGCTTCCGCAAAAAGCTGCTTTTTGTAATTAAGTGTTATTGAATAAACCTTGTCATTTCCCTGCGCAGGCAATGGCAAGGCGAGAATTGCAATATTCAAAATAAGGATAATAAAAAATACCATCTTATTTTTCATCTTATTGCCTCTTTTTTTGTTTTATATAGAGAATTTTGAATGAAATTACAAAAATAATGAATTATTCAAAGTTCTCTATAAAGTAATTTTAGTTATCTGGGTGATATAGTAACCTGAACTGGTGCTGATTGAATACCTCCAGCGCTGACTGCTATACTGTAAGTGCCTGGTGTAAACCTTGTTTCATGACTCTGGAATATTCTTTCCCAATTACTGCCTGTTGCTGTTCCTAATGGCACTCCATTGCCTTCGTTAACATGAAGGTATATTGTTTGGCCTGATTGAACGTTATTAACCCTAACATTGACAACATCTCCTTGGTAAAAATTAGAAGGATTAACAATCAATTGAGGAGGTGCACTATTAGGCTGCGCAGTTATTGTTGATGTCCTGCGGCAAATAGCATTTCCATTTGCATCTTTCCAGTTCATTACAACTGTAACCGCAGCTCCAGAGTGCATGTGCAATCCTTCGACAATACCGCTTACTGGCAAATTTTGATACAAGAAATTATTTGCGGTTATGAGCCGTTCGTTTCTGTTGTGTATTCCATCTGGCTCATTAAATATAGTTCTCACTTCCATGCTGTTTCCTGGGCCATTCCAAGTTGCAGTGAATTCTTGGACATCCTGAATAGAAGAGGGAAGATTTAGTTCGCATGAAAGTGGCGGATTTGTAGCAGTAGTTGAAGGATTTTGGTTTGTGGCACTATTTTGAGATGACCTTTGCCTATTTACCTGCAAAACACACCTTCCCCCAGAACAATACCCATTCTGGCACGGGGCATTGTTTGGAATATTGCAAGTGGCATAGCTTATCTCTCCCTTCCCGCAGTCGTCAGTGCAGGGGTTGTTGTCAGGAACGCAGCAATTTATGCCGGGAAAGCTAATAAGGCAAGTATTTGAAGTTTTTTGCTGGCAGTCGCATCCAAACTGGTCAACATCAGTTGTCAAAGAGCCAGAGCATCTGTCATCAGGAATGCCGTCATTGTTCAAATCCTCGTCAGGAACGCCGTCCCTGTCAGCATCATGGACTTGCCCCTGATGAAGCGCTAAAGAAGATGGAACAATAACCAAAATCAATAACAAAATAGCTAACAAAAAAAGAGAATCACAAAAAATCATTTCTTTTTTCATTATGTTTTCTTCAATTTGCAAGCCACTATTTAAAATTTGTCAAAATTTTGTGCTATGAATCCTTGACATTAATGTTGCGTAATTGCTTGTTGATATGTAATACCCGCTTTCAATAAGCTTATTTAGCATAGATAATGCTTGAGGCTTATTTATTATCCTTTTATTCAACGCAATAAAAATGATCGTAGTTGTTCTTACAATGGGAATATTAAATGCTTTGGCAGCTTTTATGGCAAATGCGTCATCAAGTATTATGCTGTCTTTTCTCTCTTTTGCCATGCTTATAGCCTGATTTTCACCTGCGCCAAGCCCAAAATTAATGATTTTTCTAGGGTTAACAATCTTAAGCCAGCCGCTTTCAAGTGCATTATTGATGGAATGATATCCTTCTTTTCCTTCAAGCAATATCTCATTTTTCACAGCTGATGGTATTAATATCGCAGAATAAACCTTTTTAAGCAATTCAATCTTGTCTATTTTACTCAAGCAAATAAGCGCTGTTGCATTTGATATCAAGCTTTTCCCTCTAAAGCCATTATATCTCTTTCCAAATCCTCTTCAGAATAAGCTGTCCAATCAATTTTATTTTCCCTTGCCATGTCCATAATTTCCCATAAAGAGATTCCGCATTCTTCAGCAGCCTTGCCCATTGAAATTTTATGCTCTCTGATTTTTTCTAAAGCATTTTTTATTTTCCAAGAGCTTACGGCTTTGGCTAACAGCCTCCTAATGGCTTCCGAGCGGTCAGCCTGCCAACTATTCTCAATAAGGGATATGTCCTTAAGCAATGACTTATCCAATCTTACTGATATAGTTGTCGCCATCTGTATTCGAAATCATATAATGTAAACATTGATATTTAAATCTTTTGTTTTTATCCAGCGCAATTGCCTTCAACATTGACATTCCTGACCGCAAACTGGAACACGAATGATTTGAAGTACCTCTCCCTGTAAGTGCTGAAGTCAACAAGCTGGATTATTTCCCTTGCCCCTGAATCGCTGGATTTCAAATAAACGTTTGTAAGCCCGTTTTTGTTGTAAATGTAGCAATGCGGCGTTATGTTGTATGCGTCAGGCTGCGCATTCCTTATGTTTTCCGCAAGGGCTGCTGCGCCTTCGTAAAGCGCCTTCAGCCTTATTGGCAATATGACTCTAATCGAATTTACATGGGATTCTATTTCATCTTCCTTTATTGTCAATGGGTAATCAAGCTGTATAAAAACATCATTTTCGTTTAGGATTATTGTGATGTTGGTGCCTGTTCTGCTGAAGTCAAAATTAACTGCGCGGTAATTAGCTATAGGCTTTGTTATATTAATTCCAACATTCTCGAATACGCTTGTGTCGAAGCACCTGTCGAATTCAACTGCAATGTAATTTGACAATTTTCTTTTTATCGCATTTAAAGACTGCACATGGCTTACAGCGCCGTCAAGATAGTATGGCACGCTGCTGCCAATGTATGATGCAGGCGAAGGGCTGTTCCGCGGGATTCCATCATCTCCGTAGCCAGCATCGCCGTTTGGGTTTACATAGCCGCCATGCAGCCCTATCACGTCAAATAACGCGTCTTCGCCTGCCTTTTTCAAGCATGCTTCCCCATAAGCAATGACTATGTCGCTGTTTGCGCTTTCCGATTTCTTCTTAATTGTTTGCGAGCCAGCCTTTTTTAAATTATAATTTTTGATATAAAAATACAATCCTGCCACAAGAATAATGACTAGAATGACAGCTATAATCAGAGTGACCTGCCCTCTTTTTTTCATCAGGCAAGCCGTTTGAATTTATGTTTATAAACTTATCTGAGTAATGTTTATTAATGGATGTGTGTTGCTGCATAATACATGAACAAAACCAAGGTCAGTGTATTCATAGACAAAGAAAATAAAAATGCAGTATTGGAATTAGATAGTGATTCATTGGTTATGGATTTATTAAGAAAGCTTGGCATAAATCCTGTCACAGTCATAGTGTCAAGAAACAACGAATTGATTTTAGAGGATGAGAAATTAAACAACAATGACGAGATAAGAATTTTGAGCGTTATAAGTGGGGGGTGATTTTTTAAAAATGCTGCTCGAAGCTAGACTGTTGGAGTCTGTCGCCCATGAAATGGCCATGGATTTGCCGAATTTGGAGGATATTTATCTAATCATACACGGAGCCCAATATTATTTTTCCGGCATCAATTCCATGAGCGGAGACAGAATAGAGTCAGAAGCAATGTGCCATCTTGAACATTGCAGAGGATTGCTAAGAAGGATTGAAAGATTTTATGAAGCAATACCATTTGAAGTGGTTAAAAGAATAAGATGGTATGAGCCATTGGTCAGGATGAAGGAATTATTGCCAAGATTCCGTGAAGCTGTTGAGGGATTTTATGATAAGAAAGATGAAGGCTCTCTCAGAGATCTAGAAGCTGTAGGAGAAAGCCTTGCTGATAATGCAAAATCATACGCAAGTAACATTAGAAAACTTATGACTGAAATTGAAACAATTGGAAAAAGGAGATTTACAGTAATGACCAGAGGCAATTTGATTATAGGTAGTGATGGAAATATTACTCAAATCTAATTTAAAGAAGAAAATGAACTGCTGCAGCCAAAAACCAGTCATGGAATTGTATTCAGGTGAAAAGCTGTGCAAAAGCCACTTCATAGGATATTTTGAAAATAAGGTGTTTAAGACAATAAGGCAGTTTGAATTGCTTGATAAAGAGGAAAATTTAGGAGTCGCTTTATCTGGAGGGAAAGACTCTTTGAGTGTCTTGCGCATCCTGAACAAATTATCGCTGGAGAATCCCAAAATAAATATTAATGCTATTGCAGTTGACGAAGGCATATCAAATTACAGGGACAAGACTTTGGAAAAGGCAAGGGAATTTTGCGGTAAAAACAAAATAAAACTGCATATTTTTTCCTACAAAGAGGAATTTGGATTAACTTTGGATGAAATGCTTAAAATCTTTGATGTAAAGCCATGCACAATCTGCGGCATTTTCAGGAGATACTTGCTTAACAAAAAGTCAAAAGAATTGAAACTGACAAAATTAGCCACTGGCCACAATTTGGATGATGAATGCCAGTCAATTTTTATGAACCAGATTAAAAACAATATCTCAGCATCTGCAAGGCTTGGCCCAAAAGCCGGATTAACGCATGACAAAAAATTTGTGCAGAGAATCAAGCCATTGTACTTATGCACAGAGAAGGAGGTCACAGCCTACGCTTTCATCAATGGCTTGCTTGACGAGTTCAATGAATGCCCGAATGCCTCCAAATCTTTCAGGGCGCAAGTGAGGGACATTGTGAATGATTTGGAGCAAAAATTTCCCGGAACGAAGTATTCTGTTGTTAATTCTTTTTTGCAGACTCTGCCATTATTAAAACAAAAGTTTAAAAACGAGGCAATAAAAGCCTGCAACAGGTGCAATGAGCCGAGCGCAAATGATGCCTGCAATGCGTGCGTTTATCTGGAAAGATTGAAAAATAGGATTATCAAACTAAATCAAAATTGAAAATGGAAGCAGCAGACTTATACCCTAAGATTAACCCGCCATCAATAGTCAGATACCGAGAAATAGGCGGAAATGGGCTGGTTGCACATGTGTTGGGCGAAGAAGGTTGTGATAGTTCCAGAGGATTCGCCAGCGTAGTTCTACGTGAAATTCTCAGGCCACTTCAAGTTATCAGATTTTTAGACTTAACGAGGGGAAAATATTACGAATTTATGATGGAACTTAATAATCCAAGGCCATTTGCAGTGCAGGTTTATCGCATAAATTACAACGGCGACCCTAAACAAATTGAGAAAATAGTTTATTTGCGCAAAAGACGGGTCATTCTATACAAAGAGGGCATTGGTAACTTTTCAAGTGACGGCATAATTGATTGGTCCAATCCAAAAAAGGTCAGATGTGTAAGCAACGATTACGCTGAACATGAAAAAGAGGTGGAGGAGGCTTATGAGGATTACCTAAAAGAGCAGAGATTAGAGAATATCAAACAACACCGTAGAGAACAAGAAAGGGGAGGTGTCACTATGTTTGGATTAATTCATATGCCAATTCGGCGAACTCCAATTTCCATGAAAAGAAGTAACCACAGAAAGACAATTCCAAGAGCGTCAAAAAAATAAATCAGAAAACTATTTATATAATCAAAATATCCCAATTTCATTAAAATATATACGAAATTCGTTGGAGGCTGTTAAAATGCATACATTGCCAAAACTGCAATATGACTACAATGCGCTTGAGCCGTATATTGATGAGCTGACTATGACAATACATCATACAAAGCATCATCA
>JACPTD010000060.1 GCA_016192955.1 Candidatus Woesearchaeota archaeon
ATAATGCGCATAGTTACTCTAAACCGTGGTATTTGCAATTAAAATTATTGACAGGTATGCAGGAAATTTAATTTGCAATTTTATTAGCTTGTTCAACAAAAAAAAGCCTGCTGCTGGCATAAAAACCGATAAAATCTTGGTTATCCAGCTATGGGGCATAGGTGAAACTATTTTAACTCTGCCTGCTATAAAAGCGCTGAGAAAAAAATTTCCAGACGCGGAAATAAATGTGCTGGCCACGCCAAGAAACAAGGATGTCTTTTATAAAAATGGCGACATCAGCCAAGTAATTGAAGTAAGGCTAAACCCTGCCTCAATCTTAGGATTTATTATAAAAAACATAAAAAAGTACGATTTGGCTGTGGATATGGAAGAATACCTGAATATTTCGGCAATAATCTCGTTCTTTGCAGGCAGAAAAACTGTTGGTTATTCACATAATTCAAGGGCAAGATTGTATTCAAACAAAATAAGGTATAACGACAAGCAGCATGCCTCGCAGACATTCCTTGATTTGGTAATGCCGCTGGGAATTGATTATGGCTTTGACAGGCTGCCCAAGCTGAATTTCTCAAAAAATGACAGAAATTTTGTTGAAGTGTTTTTAAAGGAGAATGGTGTAAGGCGCGGCGATTTTGTTGTTTGTGCTGCTCCCGGCGCCGCAGAGTCGGCAAAAGCAAGAATGTGGCCTTACGACAGGTATGCCGAGCTTTGCGATGAGATAATAGCCAAGTATAATGCAAAGATCGTGTTTGCAGGCACTTTAGACGAGAACGAGCTGATAGCCAGCATACAGGATAAAATGGAAAATAAAGGCAAGGCAATAAATGCTGCTGGCAAAATGACATTAAACCAGCTGTTCTGTTTGATTGGCAAGTGTAATTTGTTTATAGGCAATGATGCGGGCCCTATGCACATTGCAGCAGCTCAAGGCGTTAAAACACTTGGATTGTTCGGCCCCAATCTTCCAGTCAGGTTTGGGCCTTACGGCAAAGGCAACATTGGCTTGTATAAGGGCTATAATTGCGAGTTCAGCCCCTGCATTAACGTCCATAGGGGCCAGGTTCCAGATTGCGTATACCAAAAAAACAGCAATGAATACCAAAAATGCATGAAAAACATAAGCGTTGATGATGTTCTAAAAGAAGTGGAGAAGATGGTTTAAGCTCCAACATGCAAATATTCCCCATAAGTAAAGAATCCTGCAAGCTGTTTCAGCCTTGCAAGCTTAGGAAACAGGTCTTTCTCAAGCGACGCAGCGCCTTCAAACAATTCAAACACCTCAGGCTTGAAAAGGTATATGCCTGCATTCACTATGTTTGTCGAGTAGTGCTTCGGCTTTTCCTGAAAGTCAACAATCAAGTCGCCGTCAAGAATTGCTGTCCCGTAACTGCTTGTTTTCTCCCTTGTCATCAGCCCCATTGTAGCCAGCTTTTCCGACGCTGTGTGCTTCTTTATCATTTTAAACAAATCAAAGTCATTGTATGTGTCGCCTGACATAACGACAAAGCTGTTGCTTGCCTTGCCTTTTATTGCCTTCAAAGCATCTGCATTTCCCTTTGACTGCTTTTCTATGATTTCCACATTTGCTTTAGAGTCAGACGCCTCGCTCAGAAGCAGATTCATGCTCTTGGTGTGCTGCGTTACTATGTAAACTGTTTTTATGCCGTATTTTGAGAAAAATCCGATTTGCCTCTTTATTAATGGCTCTCCTCTGATGCTGCTCAATGCGAAAACCTGGTGCTCTCCCTTAAGCAGCAATACAGCGGCGCTTACAGACTGCTCCTGCAACCCTTTTCTCAGAAAGTACTCTATCGCCTGGCTTCTGCTTCTTATCACAGAGCCGTCAACCTTTGAGTCCGCAAGCTTAAGCAATGAACTGTCTAAGGATATCGCTATTTTTGATTTTACCATGGTATGAATTAGTAGTAAAAAGTATTACTATTTATACTTTTATATTCTGTAGTATATGGTATAAAGCGAAAAGTTTATAAATAAGGTATGAAAAGTTCATACTTTTAGGGGATATAAAAAATGGAAAGTATAATACAAAAAAGGATAAATGAGCATATAGAAGCGATAGGGAAATTGCCAGAATTCAAAGAAACAATTAAAAAAATGGTGGAAATAATCATAAATTGTTACAAGCATAATGGCAAGGTTATTTTATTTGGCAATGGTGGCAGTTGTGCCGATAGTATGCATCTGGCAACAGAGTTTGTGTCTCGTTATTATCTTAACAGAAAGTCTCTTCCTGCGATTGCTTTAACAGATAACGTAAGCTTAACTGCCCTAGGCAATGATTATAGTTTTGAAGACGTTTTTGCAAAACAAGTTGAAGGTTTTGTAAATAAAGGGGATGTTGTAATAGGAATTAGCACCAGTGGCAGTTCAAAGAATGTAATTAAAGCAATAGAGAAAGCTAAAGAGTTAGGAGGAATCACTGTGGCATTTACAGGCAAAAGCGGAGGGATGCTGAGAGATAAAGTGGATATTTGCTTAAACATACCATCAGATGACACTCCGAGAATTCAGGAAGGGTATATGCTAGCGGGGCATATCATATGTGAATTAGTTGAAAAAGAATTATTTGAGAAATAAAATGCTAGACTTCACCAAAATAAAGACGATTTCCATAAAAGAGAGAAAAAATAAAGTAAAATTGAGCGATTTAATCAAGCCTGAAGATTCCAAAATTTTAATTCATTCTGATGATTTCAATGAATTGATTGAAAAAATGATCAATGCCTATAAAAACAAAAAACAGGTAATCCTTATGATGGGCGCCCATGCGGTAAAAGTCGGCATGAGCCTCCTGATAATTGACTTGATGAAAAAAGGGGTGTTAAGGCATATTGCAATGAACGGCGCTGTCCCAATACATGATTTTGAGATTGCCCTGATTGGAGAAACATCAGAGTATGTTGAAAAGACAATTGAAGACGGAACTTTCGGAATGATTGAAGAGACCGGAAGAATCCTGAATGAAGCGATAAAAGAAGGCGCAGAAAGTAATTACGGCATGGGCTACGCAATTGGAAAGAAAATTAATGACTTAAGTTTGCTAAATAAAGAATATAGTATTTTATACAATGCTTATAAACTGAATATTCCAGTAACTGTCCATGTTGCTATCGGAACAGACATAATACACCAGCATCCAAGCTGTGATGGTGCAGCAATTGGAAAAACAACTTACCAAGATTTCAAAATATTTACTGAAAGCATTAGTAAACTTGAAGAGGGTATCATATTAAACATTGGATGTGCCGTAATTTTGCCGGAGGTTTTTTTAAAGGCGTTGACAATCGCGAGAAATCTTGGATTTAAGGTTAAAAACATAACAGCAGCAAACCTTGACATGATAGACCACTACAGGCCAAGGGAAAATGTCGTTCATAGGCCAACTTCGCTGGGAGGAAATGGTTTTATAATTATAGAAAAGCATGAAAAGACAATTCCTACACTGCACAGGATGATAGTTAATAATATCTCACAAATCAACAATAAAGATAATGCTATTTAAAAAATCAATAAAAAAATAAAAATCCAAATAATAAAATATAGAATGAAGCAAAGGCTATTAAAAATCTTGGAGAACTTCAAAGATAAAAAAGTGCTTGTTGTAGGCGACATAATGCTTGACAAGTACATCTGGGGCGAAGTCTCAAGGATAAGCCCGGAAGCTCCTGTCCAGGTTGTCCATGTTTCAAAGGAGACCTATGCGCCAGGCGGCGCTTCAAACGTTGCAAGCAACATCTCAACGCTGGATGGCAATGCGTTCATGGTTGGAATAGTCGGAAATGACGAGGCAAAAAACATTCTTCTTGAGGAATTAAAAAGCAGGGGCATTAACACAGACGGGATTCTGACAGACAAGGGCAAGCCGACCACCCAAAAAGTGAGGATTGTCGGAAGAAGCCAGCAGTTATTGAGGGTTGATTATGAAAAAAAAAGCCATGTGCACCAGAATATAGAGCGCTTCATGGCAGCAATTTTTGAGAAAGCTGTCAGGGAAGTTGATGTGGTGGTTATTTCTGATTACGCTAAGGGGGTAATAACGCAGGAAGTCTGCAGCAGGCTTGTGTATTTGGCGAGAGAGCATAAAAAAGCCATTATTGTTGACCCAAAGCCAAAGCATCTCAACCTTTACTCAAACGTCACATTGATGACCCCGAACAACGCAGAGGCAAGCGAAATGACAGACATTGATGATGGAGATGACGCTGTTCTGGAGATGGGCGCAAAGCTTGTGAAGTGCCTCAACACGAATGTCTTGATTACAAGAGGGGAAAAAGGCATGTCCTTGTTTGAGAAAGGCAGCAAAATAACCCACATCCCTGCAAAAGCCAAGGAAGTTTACAGCCTTATAGGCGCAGGCGACACTGTTGTTGCTGCAGCAGCGCTCGCATTGGCGTCAGGGGCAAGCCTTGAGGAGGCTGCAACTATAGCGAACATAGCAGCCGGGATAAAGGTCGGAAAGATAGGGACTGCCTCCGTCAGCATTGAAGAAATAAGGAGGGAAATTGAGAATCTATGACAAAAGCTGTTTTTATTGAAATTTTGTACCACTGGACAAAAAAGCACTGGACATGTTCACGTGAAATATTTAAAGATGCTTTGCTTAAGAGTTAATTAATTTGAGTAATTTTTTAGCTCATTATGTTTTTCCATTTGCTTCGCAAAGGTCAGCCACTGTAAGCCTAAAAACATATGACTCAAAAATAAAATGAAAACTTCGCAGTTTATACAACCGCGGAGGTAATAAAATGGTTAATTACGAGATAGATTCAGAAGCAGAACAGGTTTTGATTGGCAGTTTGCTAGGAGATGGTAGTTTACAATTTCAAAAAAGGTCAGTAAATGCATTATTTAGAGAGCAACATTCTATCAAACAAAAAGAATACTTACTATATAAAGCAAAATACTTAGATTGCTTCGATCCCAAAATCTCGGAATCCTGTGTTTTTGATCTTCGCACAAATAGATTCTACGCTCATGCACTCTTATGGACAAAAACACATCCAATTTTGACTACATATTTTAAGTTACTTTATAAAGATAAAAAGAAGTGTATAAAAAAAGAAATACTACAGAAAGTATGTCCATTGGCGTTGGCTATATGGTATTGTGATGATGGTTCTTTTGGTTATATAAATCAGAATGCAAAAATTGCCACCTATCTTTCGTATGAGGATAATAAGCTATTAACAGAGTTTCTTAAAGAGAAATTTAACATTAGATTTTAAAAAGAAGGGAAAAAGATAAAATAAGGTATAAAAATAATATGAAAGATCCCATAAGGCGTGAATTGGAGAGAAAATGGAGGAGAGAAAGTCAACAAAGAAGAATGCAAAATCCAGAATATAGGGAGAGGTACAAGGAATACCAAAAAATTGGAAAAAACAAAAACAAAGTTGTGATATTAGACCGCGATGGTACAATAGTTGAAGACACAGGTTATGTTCACAAAGTAGAAGATTTCAAGTTGCTACCAAATGTAATTGAAGGCTTAAGGAAATTAAGAAAATTTATGATTTTTATCGTAACAAATCAATCAGGGATAGGTAGAAGGGTATATAAGCTGGAAGATTTTAAAAAATTTAATGATAGGATGATTGATGAATTAGGCAAACACAAAATAAAAATAGAAAGAATATATTATTGCCCTCATGTGCCAGAAGAAAACTGCGGCTGCAGAAAGCCGAAGCTCAAATTTTTAAAAGAGGCTGAGAAACAATACGGAATTGACTTAAAAAAGTCATATGTTATTGGCGACAAAAAAGCCGATGTCGAATTGGGGAGGAATGCAAAATGCAAGTCCATACTCGTTTTAACCGGTGACGGAAACAAGACGAAAAAAGAAGTCGAGCCTGATTTCGTAGCCAAAGACCTGCTAGAGGCCGCTGAATGGATTATTGAAGATGATAAAAAATAAGGCCACCACACTAAAAAAACTTATTCCAGTAGTTAAAAGGCTAAGAAAGCAAAATAAAAAAATAGTCACGACAAACGGCGTTTTCGACATTCTGCATCTTGGGCATGTTAAATACCTGGAAGAGGCTAAAAAGCTTGGGGATGTGCTCATTGTCGGCGTCAATGCCGATGCTTCGGTAAAAAAATTTAAAGGCGACAAAAGGCCGATTAATGGCGAGAAATCTCGCATTGTGGTTTTGGCTGCGCTTGAAAGCGCCGACTATGTTTTCCTGTTCAATGAAAGAGACCCGAGAAAATGGCTGGAAAAAATCAAGCCGGACTTTCATGTCAAAGCAGGGGATTATGGCATGAGGCAGATAATAGAAAGGGGCGTTGTTGAGAGAAACGGCGGCAGAATAGTCATTGCCAGAATGATTAAAGGCTGCTCTACAACGGGCTTGATAAAAAAAATTCTTCATGCCTACGGAAATGAATAATTTTTTAAAGCTTTCAGAATTTTGATTTTGAATGGCTAAGCTCACTATAATAATTCCAGTCTACAATGAAATAAAAACAGTGCTGAATATCATTGAAAAGGCAAAGAAGGCAAAGATAGGCAATGTTGCAAAAGAAATAATAGTTGTTGACGACTTCTCAACAGACGGCACAAGAAGTATCCTGAAAAAAATAGAGGGCAGTGCCATAAAAGTCCTTTACCACAAAAGGAACATCGGCAAGGGCGCTGCCATAAGAAGCGGTTTGAAGCGCGCCACCGGCGATATAATATTGATACAGGATGCTGACCTGGAGTACAATCCAGAGGAATATGCAAAGCTCCTAAAGCCGATATTAAACAGCAAGGCAAAGGTGGTTTATGGCTCAAGATTAAATGCCATAAGAGAGAACATAAAAAATATGTACAAGCTGCATTACATTGGGAATATGCTCCTTACCTTAATGACAAATTTGCTGTATGGAGCAAAAGTAACCGATATGGAAACAGGCTACAAGGTATTCAGGAAAGAAGTGATTAAAGGCATGAACTTAAAGTCCAATCGCTTTGATTTTGAGCCTGAGGTGACAGCCAAGATACTCAAAAGCGGCTGCAAAATCCACGAAGTGCCGATAAGCTTTGCCGGAAGAAAATTTGAGCAGGGCAAGAAAATAACATGGGTGGATGGAATAAAGGCAGCCTATTATTTGGTGAAATACAGGTTTGTTGATTAAAATGCCGAAGCCAAACATTACGATGTTTTTCCCTGCCTATAATGAAGAGCGAAATATAACAAAGCTGCTCAATTCCGCAACGAATATACTTGACAGAGTTGCCGGTAACTATGAGATTCTGGTCATTGTTTATGAAGGCTCAACTGACAGCACAATAAGCATTGTCAGGAAAATTGCAAAGAAAAACAGGAAAATAAGGCTTTTAATGCAGCCAAAGGATAAGAAGGGTGTTGGCTATGCAAAGATGATGGGCTTTAAGAATGCAAAATACCCTTATATTTTTTATGCCGATTCCGACAACCAGTTTGACCTGAATGAATTCAGGAAATTTCTGCCCTACATTGGAAAATACGATGTCATTGCTGGCTACAGGATTGACAGGCAGGACCCAAAAACAAGGATTCTGACATCAAAAATTTACAATGCGCTGATGCGCTTTTTATTCAAAGCGGAAGAAAGGGATTTGGATTGCGCATTCCGCTTAGTCAGCAAAAGAGTTATAAATGAAATCAAGTTAGTATGCCTTACAGGCGTGGCGACAACAGAGCTGCTGGCTAAAGCTAGAAAAAAGGGTTTCAAGATAAAGGAAATAGGAGTGCACCACTACCCCAGGAAGTTTGGCCAGCCTGTGTTTGAAGGCAGGTTTTTAAATTTCCCAAGACCAAAGGTTGTCAAGGACATATTGAAGGAGATTGTGCTGCTTTATAGGAACATTAACAAAAAATGAACAACCAAAAAACTTTTCCAGTAACAGATGCCTACGAATCCATGTTCGGGGCTAAGGTTGAAGATGCAGACAGCTTTTTGCCCAGCATACTGCCGTTAAATCTGAATAAGGGGCTTATAGAGTCTGTAATGGGGAAGGCAAAAAAGGAAAAAAAATGGGTGCTTGCATTTGTCATCGGCACAAAGCCGTGCTTCTACAAGTTTTATGGCTCGATAGTTGCGGCCAACAAGGCAGGCATTCCTAATTTTGTTGTCAATTCAAACCAGCATTATGATGATGTATTGACAAGGGGCTTGACGGAGTTCAACCTTCAGGATAATGTCGCGTGCAATCTTGCCATAAGGGGCGATTTAGCTCAAAAATCCGCTGAGCTGATGATGAAAGTAAGCTGGCTGGCGCGCCACTTGAAAAAAAGATGGCCTGATGTGACTGTCGTGCCGGTTGTTTTAGGCGACACGATAATGACGGCAATCGTGCCTGCTGCATGGATGTTCTCAAGGGTTGAAAAGGCAGTCCAGGTGGAAGCCGGATTGCGCTCAATGGCCCCAGAAGTCATGAGGCGCCATAAAAATGTTGACATTGAGACTTTTATTGACCAGCAATTTTACGGGAAGTGGCTTCTGCTCAGAAACGAGCCTTTTCCAGAGCAATGGGACACTTATACATCTGCTGCAGGCAGCGAGTATTTGTTTGCCCCTGTAAACCTGAACAAGGAGCACTTGGTAAGGGAAGGCTATCCTGAAGGGAATATATGGGTTATTGGAGGTGTTGTTGTTGATGCACTCGAATTAAAGAGAAAAGAGAAATCAAAAAAAAGCGTTTTTGATGTGTATCCTCAGCTGGAAAAAGGCAGGTGGATAAGGACTGACATACACCGAAGAGAAAATTTAACCCCTACAAGATTCAGGGCTATAGTAAGCGCTGTTGAAAGCTTGGTAAAGAAAGGCTTCAATGTTAATTTTATAGAGATGAGCGCCACAAGGAATGCTCTGGACTATTACAAGATGCGTAATGTTATGGATAAGTTGAAAAAATACAGGAACTTTTTGCACACAAATGTCTGGCCTGAATATGCCCATGTTGTTGAATTCTTTGAATCAAAAAATTGCCTGGCTGCATTGACTGACTCTGGCGGAGTGCAGGAAGAGCTGAACTTGATTGGCAAAGCTTGCTTGACCTGCAGGCTCAGCACAGACAGGCCAGAGACTGTTTTTGATGCAAGGAGCAATATTCTAGTGCCTCCTATCAGCAATGACTTTATGGTAAGGCTCATAGATCACATAACAAAAAATGATGCCTTGCTCAAGAGAATGGAAAATGCCAAGAAGCTGTACGGCGCAGATGCAGGCTATAAGGCAGTCTCAGTCCTTTCCAAGCTGATAAAAAAAGGCGAACGCCCGTTCAAATGGGCGCATGAAGCCCTTGGCTTATGGAAAGAAAAATCAAAAGGGATTGAATATTTGTGAAATGGAAATAGATTAATAAAAGTTTTTTCTTCAATTGGATGCTATATGTATTCTGTCGAATTAATTTTCATTAAATATTTATACCAGACCTTCTAATATAACAAAAGGGTGGTTGTTCATTAAGCACATTAAGAAAGATGTTAACAAAGTACTATTATTCTTAATCATAGCTCCCTTAATATTATTTGCATGGTTCAGCACTTATTACGATAACAAGCTGAATAATATTACAATTGGGTATGATAAAAGCAGGGAAAAGCTTCAAGAATTAACAGGAAAAGTAGTTTTGGAAAAATTTAATGAGACCGTTCAACAAAAAGAGTCCTTCCAGAAAGACAAAGAATCATTAGAAAAAAGATATTATGACTTAAAAACTGAAAATGAAGAACTTAAAACAGGAAAAGACAAGCTGCATGCAGAATTAAACTCTGTAAAATCTGAGCTTGAAAGCCAAAAAGCCAACTTTAACGCATTACAGTCCCAATTCCAGCAAGTCCAAAACAGCCTGATTGCAGCAAATGAGCAGATAAGCGGGTTAATAGCTAGGATTAATGAATTGTGCTCTAAGCTTAAGAATACTGGTGGAAGTAATGAGAAGTGTTAGTTCGGCTGACTACAATACCTAAAGTTTGCCTAGACAATGTGTTATTTTATCTTCTTTATTCTGATCTTTAAAATCTAATGTTAAATTCTTTTATTTTTGTTATAAGCTCCATAATATCTGATAATTTTGAATTGTTCTGGAGGAATATGCTGAATCAAAGATGCAATGAAATCAATAATTGATTTTCTTACAAACACTCTCTGCTGTTGGAAATCATTGTAATAAAATGTGATATTTTGCTTATTATGGGATATTATTCTGCTGTTTGCAATGGCAGGATGCCTTATATACCTTCCAACGTATTTTGCAATCTGTTTTGATTTGATGGCATCGGACCATACATAATATCCATAATGGTATTTATTGGATTTTAGTCTTAGATTGCCAAGAACTGTTTTTCTCCATAGTTTATTGAATTTAAGATTGAAATCAATATCAGAATTTGTTAAGATGTGCAAATGCGGATGGAATTTTATATCTTTGCCAAAAGTATGAAGAATTGCAACAAGCCCTGTTTTCATGAGTTGATCTGGCTGCAGATTCTGAAAAAATCTCTTGAAGACTGCAGTAAGATGTTGAGATTGTTCCAATCTCTTAAAATAGGTCTAAGTAGGGAAGGGGCAGTTAAGACAACATGCCTGCAAGGAGCGGGATGTAAATTGTCTTTTAGATTCTGTGACCATGTATCAGCATATCTTTTTCCACACGAGCTGCATATTCTTGAGTTGCAGCTATTTTTAGAGCAGTCTACCATTTTTTGAATTTCTCTTTTTTGGTGATAGGTTGCAGCATGCCTTTTAAGATATTGTGGCCAGTTTTCTTTCAGGATTTGTCTGACAGAACGCATAAGATTACCTCAAAATTCTAGAGATTATAAATTTTTCTCTGACGATAAAGTAGATTTCGGATGAGAAGAACTTTACGTACCATAAAAAAATAATGCAGTATCCAACTCTAGCTTTATGCTAGAGCTTACTTTGGATACTTGCATTTTGCAACAAGTGTTGCTTTATCTCGGGACCATTGCAGTTCGGTGGAGGAGTGTTAGCCTCTGAAGTGCCTGTCATCCCAAGTTGTCCCCTTGGGATGGAACAAAGTTTTATTCTCCTATAAAATAAAAAAGCCATTATTTTTTTTAAGCTCTTCAAATTCGAAATTTTCAAGTGTAGATTTTTTGATCAAATTCTTTAAGTGTTCTGTAACTATAACAAATCTTGTTCCTTTTAATGTGAATATTTCTTGATTCTTCCAATCTTTTAAATTGAAGACAACATCATTTTTCTTCTTTTTAGAATTTAGTACATCTTTCCACTCCACATAATAATAATTTCCAAGATTAGACAATTCAGGGATAAATTTTATTTTGTAAGAATAAAAGGATTTTATCCCTAAATTATTCAGAAAATCGATAAATCTCTGAGAGTAGAATTCTATGGATAATGTACTACCATGAATATCCGCTGGTGTAGTACCTTTTAGTTTTGAGAAAGTAAATTTACCACTCTTAATCATTTTTTCAAATTCTGGTGTATTCTGGGTTACATTTTCTACGACATTAAACCAAAAGTATTTATTCGCCCAACCATATTCTAAAAGATAGAATTTGTTACTCATTTTTATTTACCTTCCATTTATTTAAGTCCGGAAATCCATTTACTATAACCGGTTCAAAATGTAATCCTTTTATTTTTAAATCGCTAAATAGCTCAAGTATTTTTGGACTAACTATACATTTAGGAACAGCCAAAATACTGTGTTTGAACGGCTCTTTTAGTTCTGAATTCCCAAAATACTCGTATGTAAAAAATATATTTGCCTTGTTCAAAAATGATTCATCAAAATTATTATAGTGTAATTCAGGCGGATACTCAGGCGAATCATAGAAACCATCTCTTTTACAAATTTTACATTGATTAAAAATTTCTATACCTTTGGTACTCTCAGAAAAAGGTGGCAAATTTACTTTAGGAAGTATTTGATAATAGCCTAATTCTTTCCTATCTTTAGATGAAATTACAGGTATTAATTCAACATTTTTAAGATTTAATTTAAGAAATTTTTCTTTTAATTTCTTAGAAATTAAGATATTAAAATCATATGTTTGAGTTATATCTCTATTTTTTGGTATATCTGATGGTCTTAGCATTAAATTAGATATCTGTAAAGCTGCAGTTCCACAAATTTTACATGCGTTGCTTATATCAAACTTAGTTCCTGATTGAGGCCCACCCATACCTTTTGGAGCTATATTCAATCTTAATGCCAGCAATTTGCATTGCATTAATTCCTTATTAGAATATTCTCTTTCTAATCTCTTATTGAGTTCCCAATTATTTTCTTTGAATACATTTTCTAAAATTTTTAGAAATGGGTCGGTTGCTAAAATATAAAAATGCCGGAAAAATATTTTAGATGGGTAGTTTCCTTCCAAAAGCTTTTCTCTACCGTATTCTTTAAAGATTTGAAGTATTTTTGGTAACGTATCCTTACCTTCATTAAAAGAAATGTAATATCTCTCTTTCATGAGTACACCGTCCCATAGTTTCTTATAAACCAATCTTGAATAACCCCCCAGTATGGAGAATCCCTGTAAACTTCCCTATAAGCTCTATATGCTTGTTTTGGACTATTAATGTTTGATCCGAATGGAATTTTCCTTGCCAATGTATTTGTTAATTTTTGGTGTTCTTCTCTAGTTAATATTACTGCAGGAGCATCGTCAATAGATTTACCCCATTTCTTTAAGAACCTTTTCTCTATTAAATGATGAGCTTGTATTTCTCCCTTTTTACCTGCAGTATCTTTTACTAAATCACCATATCGTCCTATTTTACCAATTAAATTTTTATAACTATCTGCTGTTACTATTGCAGCCTTTGAAACGTCTTGAGCATTATCTACGACTTTAACACCTTCGGTAGCTTTTTCTGAAGCTTGGGTAATCTTTTTGATATCTGCAACTTTATCTGTTGTCTTAACAACTCTTGATGCTGCTCCTAAACCAGTAGCATAAGGTACTGCTGCTCCGACTAAGTCCAATTTTAAAGCATTAATATTTTCATTGTTTTTTCCTTTTCCTTCAGCCGCCAACTTATAAATATCATATCCAATAAAACCAATATCCACTATGACATCAATAGGAACATTTCCAGAATCATCCTTATATCTATAGGGGTTGTTTAATCCATAAGCGTAACAATTTAATAATTGTGGATTATATAACTCGGGTTTAATTTTATCACACTGTGTAAATCTTGTCCAATCGGGTTTATAATATCTAGTTTTATAATAATATTGACCTGTCCCATCTTTAAATTGTCCAGTATACAACTTGTTTTTTTCATTAGAGTTCACACTAAGTGATTCTCCAAACGGACTATAAAATTCACTTTCTACAACATTCCCTTGCTCATTAGTTATTAAAGTCGTGCTTCCAAGATGGTCAGCATGATAAAACCATTTTGTGCCATCAGGATTTAATCTAGCAACTAAAGTATTATCTTGATAAATATAATAAAAGTTGAATGTTCCTGATGAATTCCTTATCTGCATCCATTCTCTGTAAGGCGTGTAGATTGTTTCGTTTGAACCGTCTGTATATGAATATCTATTGATTTTTATCCTGTCTCCATTTGAGTCATAGAAATATTCTTCTAGTAATCGTCCATTGGACGAATTGCCTTCTTTTACAGATTTTAATTGCCCCAAGCCATTATATTCTCTGTAGTAAGAATCTCCAGTTATTAAGTTGTCTCCGCCGCCGACTTGTGAGATTAAATTTCCTGCTAAATCATAACTATAAGTCCAAGTCCCTAAATCAGGATCTTTTAATTTTATTTTCCTTCCCAAAGAATCATAAGTAAAGTTAAATTCATTGCCATAAGTGTCACGAATACCAATAAGATTGTCAGAAGCATCATAATTGTAAGTAGTATTGTAAGTTTCATTATCCAACAAATAGAAATCAGTATTATATTCTGTAACTGCTATTATCCTATCATATGTATCTAGTAAATACGTGTGTCTATTCCCGTTTTCATCGTAATCATTAATTTCCCACCTGTTGTAAGTTGTATTTTTATTTGTTCCGTCGGGATTAATGACAGACGTTATTCTTCCTAGTGTATCGTAATTGTATTTTGTTGTATTCGTCGTATTTGATTTATTTGTTAATGATAATGTAAAGTCACTAAAAAATGGATTTTGTTCTTCTTTAATTCTAAACATCCCGTCATAAAACAAATTCTTGACAACTTGCTGGCTGTTGTCGTCATTTGGACTCTTTATCTGCACCAAATTGGCAAAACCGTCATAATAGTAATAAGCATCTATTGTATTGTTTGATGTAGTTCTTTGTGAAACTTTAATTATTTCAGGCGCAACTCCATTAAAATCATAAATATATTTCTTCGTCGGAAAATCAGAATTATCGTATGGTTCAATGTCTTTTGTTATCCTTCCAAAAGTGTCATATTCGTATAAGAAATTAACTCCATGCTTTTTATAAGAAATGACATTTCCAGTCCCAACATCATAAGTATAATCAATTGCATGCCCTAAAGCATTTGTTATCCTGTCAGGATAAGTATGAGTGTCATCCTTTATTCCATACTCTCTTGTGGTTGTTTTGCCTAAAGAATCTGTTTGTTTGTAAAGATTTCCAAAATCATCATAAGTGTAATATGTTGTTGGATTTCCGCCACCTATATCCAACCAATTTTCAACTTTAGTCAAATCTCCTTTAGATGGAGGATCTCCATATTGGTGGTTGTCATAGAAGTATTTTGTTTCTCTTATTTTGTTGTAGTCAGCATCAAATAAGAAGTACCATGATGGTTTATCTAGAATCCAACTTGAGGTATTGACGGCAAATGTATAATTTTCGTATTTCTCGTCACCATAAATAGAAACATCGCCAAAGCTGGTTTTACTCAATAAATTGCCATAATTATCGTATTTATAAGAAGTGTTTATTATTTTCGGATTTAATGGATTTCCATCATTGGTATAGGAAGTTGTAGAAAGAAAGTTCACAATAAAGTAGCTGTAATTTGAGGTGGTAAAGTTGAGATTATTTTCTATCTTTGAAAAAATATTTCCGCTTGAATCATAAGTTTCTGTCTTGAACCCTTTTCCTTTTAACTGCTTGCTTTGATGAAAGTAATGACTTATAACTGATTTATCACTTAGTGTTTCATTTACAATATTGAATCCTCTGAACTCTGAATCGTTAAAATCGTATAAGCCGCCAAAATAATAATAGGATGTATTGCTTAAAACGTTGAAATCTGAGTACAAGGAATTATTCTGCAAGACTTCTTTCACAACCCAAACATTAAATCCGATGTCTGATAAGCCGTCATCTCCTGTATTGTTGAATATCGTTGATTTTTCATAAGATAAGTGTGTCAAGCCGCCAAACTCATTTGTAATGTTTTTTAATAGATAAGGTAGTGTATTATTCCTAACCAGCGTTCTTTTAATATCGGCACTTCCATCATTATATCCAATTATTATATCGCCAAGTCCGTTTCCGTCAATATCACCAATCCTTCTTCCAACATTTTTTCCATCTTTTGTAAATGGCTCCGGAGATGTCCAAGAACTAGAATTGCTCCAGCCATTTCCATTGTTGATGAAAGCTTCTCTTTCTGTAGCGCTTCCATTCTTGTAATCTTGAAATATGTCTGTCAAGCCATCTCCGTTTAAATCAACAAACCTCATGCCATTATCTGCTCTTGAAGAACTAGTGAACACATCAGGAGGATTCCAAACAGAAGAACTTATCCATCCAGAGCCGTTGTTTAGCCAAGCATTCTTTGTTTCTGTTCCGAAGTTATAGCCTTCTATGACATCAATTAGTCCATCTCCATTCAAATCAACTAATCTTGAGCCAAAGTCATTTCCATCAGACTTGACAAAATTAGTAGGTGCTGCCCATTGACTGCTTACATCTTTCCATCCATTGCCTGTGTTTAGATAAGCTTTTTTAGCTGAGCCATCTTTTGCCTGCAATAAATCAACTTTGCCGTCACCATCAAAGTCAACCATTTGTGTACCTTCATCTGTGCCGCTAGATGATGCAAAATCAATAGAAGGAGCCCATGTTACAGAATCTTCTCGCCAGCCAGTTACATTGTTAAGCCATGCTTTTCTTACACCCCCCCATCCTTGAATTAAATCGCTTAAGCCGTCATTGTTTATCAACGCTAGGATCTGAATTATAAACGAAAAATTCTGGAGGAGCAAAATTATTTGATTCATTCCATCCTGTCTTGTTATTGAGCCATGCTTTTTTCTCTGAAGTAGCCCCTCTTCCTTGAATCATGTCAATGTATCCATCATTGTTTAAGTCAATTAGCCTTACTCCAAAATCCTCGCCAGCAGAATTTGAAAAAAGGACACTTGTATTGTATGTTGTTGAATTTGTATAGTAGGAAGTTGATTGATAATAACCAAATGTTATTGTATGCAAAATAGAACTATTGTCAGAACCTATGTATTTGATCTTTGACAATGAAGATAAAGAGCTTTCATTATTCAAGCTATTATATTCGAAATTATATCTTCTTACTAAAGTGTCATTAAACAAAATAGAAATATCACTTAATCTTCTGCTTTCTTCAAGCTTGTTTCCTTGCTCATAAACAAGTCTTCTGTCTGGTCTTACAGAGCTTTCATAACCAAATTCAAGAATAAAATATCTTGTTGTTATGGACATCTTCAATTTGGTCAAGGCTCCATTTTAAAGCATAACTATAGCCAACATTTGATGTTAGCTCAGAATCAGAATTGTAGCCAAATCTTAATTGAGTGCCGTCTTTCAGAGTCACTAGCCAATATTGGTTGTAAGTGTTTGAAGCATTTGAAAGGTTTTGTATTCTTGTAAAAGTTTCAGTTTCCGTATGGTAAAAGCCATCTGCATTATCATAAATCAAGTCATAAGAAGCTCCGTTCAGGATAAACTTAAATTCATCATCTGTTGTATTGGACGGGGTAAAATTAACATCTCTGTAAATATAATTTTGAGTCAATGTCCAGCCTGCTCCAAGAAAAGAGGGTCTTTGTTTAACTGCTTGACTATTATAAGAAATAGAAATTGAGGGCTGCAGATTGTTTGTGCCTTTTGGAACTTCTATTGGATAAGTGTAAGTTCCAGCTCCTGGAAATAAATTAGTCTGATATCGTCCATAAAGCTTTGCCTTTGGATGCTCTGGAACAGATGGCTTGTGCAAGTAAGGCTTATACTGGTCGTCTGCAGCATAGCCTAATGGAATAAGAACTAAGAAAAACACAAACAACATAAACAATTTGTTTTTAAACAATTTAGCACCCCTTTGCTTTCACCCCCATGCTATTTTGTCGCATTAATCAGCAGCGTAGTTTGATTTTCTATGTAAGCTGTTGTTCTATTTGAGAATTCTAATGTGTATAAGACTGGAGTTATATTGAACATATTAACATGGCTTTCAGAATGTCCTATCCGATTGAATGCCCATATTTTGCCAAGCTTCTTGACAACCTTGTCAAATTTGCCTGTTGCTTGTGTATTTGCAGAATTTCTTGCATAAATCCTCTGGTCAGTGTAAGTTGTGTAACTGCTTAAAAGCGCATTTCTAATTCCTTGTTCTATGGAATCCCTGGCATTTGCCTCTGCTGTTACAGACACGTTCAAAGGCCCGCTTGTGCTTATTCCTGATATGTTTTGGTTATCGCTAGCATCTTTGCAGCTTATGTAGATATAAGACGATTCAAAAATAAGCTCGTCTTCACTCCTTAATGTGCATAAATGGCTTGCTGTGCCTTCGCCAGCTTGAGCACCTGTGCAGCTTTTTGAGCTTCCCATCTCTGTGTAGTTTTTGCCTAATGTAGATGAACTATTACCGATTATTGCGCACCATGCATCTTCGTTAGTATTAAACTGCACTGTTGGAGTGCCCATAGTTGTGTTGCATGCAATATTCTTATCTGTATTCCATACATCGCAGCCATTGCCATTCGTAAGGTTAAAATATGTTATTGATGGCGGGGTTGTATCTGCTTGTGCTATCTTAATCAAATGCTGGTTATTAAAAAAAGTTTTTGTTATGTTTGCCATGTCATCCGTTGTCAAAGTCATGTTAATCCAAAGAATTTCGCCCATGTGAGCATTGACTACAAGCATGTCATCTCCTTGCCTTCCGCCAAAATTCACTGAGTCGTTTCCCGTTACAGAAGCAAAAGTTGGAGACGCTGTGGCAATAACCGTTTCATTTAGAAATCCGTAGATATCAGCCCTGTTTGCCATGTTTGTTACATTGATTGATATTCCAAGAAGCACATAATCAGCAGAGGAAAAAAAAGCAGGGCTGGAACCAGAAGCACCAGTTTCAGCACCCCCAGCCTGTGAATAAGTGAAAATAATAGTGTTTTCATTATTATCCTTCATTATCCTTACCCCGCCTGCGCCCATGCTAGTTCCAGTTCCTTTGAATAGGAATGCTTCGGGAGATGCAAAATTAGAAGTGGAATAATTAATCCAAATAAGAGCAGTTTGATTAGTGATGTTGTCGAAATGCCTGCCGCTCCATTGAACCCTGTCATCGTTGCTATAAAGGCAGGCGCCCTGCACGCCTATGTTTGGCTCTTGGGTTAATGTCCCTGCTGCAAGCCCAGCTATGTTATAAGTTGAATTATCATCGGTGCAGTTTACATCATTTGTTGCATAGAGTGTTATGTTTCCGATTATGTTGTTGAACCTTGCTACTGATATGGGTGCTGAATAGGCAAGAGGTATAAATAACAGAAACATTGCAAATACCCAAATGGTTGTTTTTTTCATTTTCCCACCTCCTTATAAGCCAATTTGCTCAGCTTATAGGTTGGATCTTCTGCAACAAAGTCGTCTCTTGATGCTTTGTAAAGCACTCTTACGCCTTCCTCGCAAAACAAGAATTTCTGGCATGACTTGCCGCCATCACAGCCGTTGAAGATGCCGTTTCTGGCGCTTCCTCCGTGCAAGCTTCCGCAGGTAATTGCCAAGCAATCATTTTCCGTGCTATTAACACAAACACCAAAACCTGAGAAGTCTATATCATATTTTTTTGTAGCTATTCCATTGTTAATATCTACAGTAAATTTTTTAGGGTATGTGCATTCTGTTGTGTTTCTTATGAAAATAAATTCTCCAGTTTTGCAAGAAAAATTCCGTTGATTTTGGTTTAAAGAGCAGAATGTATTTGGGCCTGAAATATTAAGACAGCTTGTATAGTTATTGTAATAAACGCAATTTCCATAGATGTCTTGAACTTCATTATGGGCTATAACATTGCAGATTCTGTTGTCGTTAAAGCTTAGAGTGGTGGGCTGATTTATCTGGCTCAAAACACCTAAAGATAATAAAACAAACAATACTATGCCTAATAAAATGCACTTATTCATAGAAAACCACCTCTATTTTTTTTTTGCATAATGGGATTTAATGAGAATGGATTTTGACAGCAAAAAGTCATATTAATAAATAGCGAAAAGATAAGTGCAGAATACATTCCCTCTTTTTGAATACTCAACACCCCCTGACAATGGTTGTTGGAGTAGCTTTTATTTAAATATTGTGATTTTAAATTGTCAAACTTAAACCAATAACCTTAATAAATTTAACTTATCTCCATTCATATAACTGGTGATTGAGATTAAGCCTGAATTAAGTAAAAAATTTTTTGAAGTGAAGGATAAAGTAATAAGCAATAATAAAGATGTCTTAGCAATAGCAGCGATTTTCCTGCTTTCCCTAATCTTCTTTTGGAACATCATAGGAACTGGAACTGTGATGAACAACGGGCATTACCTCCATGAGCAGACATTCTTCACATACAATTACAAATACGCGCTTGAGCATGGCACGCTTCCTTTTTGGACGCCTTATTGGTATAGCGGCCAGCCGCTCTTTGGAGACAGCCAGGTTTTCTTTCTGAACCTTACCTTCATATTTATGGTGCTGTTCAGAAATGTGTTTCTTGCAATCGACTTGTCGACTTTAATCTACTTTTTCACAGGAGGCCTTGGAATGTACTTCCTTGTAAAGTGCCTTATTGAGTCAAGAAGCGCTGCTTTTATTTCTTCTATAATATTTATGTTTAATGGGATTATATACACTTTTGTAACAAGCGGCAACCCAAGCATCTTGGAGCCTTATTCCCTTATCCCTTTGATATTCTTATGCCTCGTCAAGGCAAGAAATGCAAAAAATCCGGTTAACTTCTCTATTCTTGCAGGAGTTCTGCTTGCATCCCAGGTTCTCTCAGGTGGTGCGCAGGTGTTCTTGTACACAATAGTGCTGGTCGCCTTGTACCTGGCTATTATTTGCATAAGCTCCAATTTTAAAAAAGATTTGTCAAGGGCTTTTGCAATCGGTTTAATTGTTATGATAATATTCTTTGGAATGTCTGCAGTAAAATTGTTGCCGGGACTGGATTTTGCAAAAAAGACAAACAGGGCGGAAGGTGTTAATTACGCGGAGTACTTGGGCGGGGACCAGTTTGTTTTCAGAGATTTTTTTAAGATAATGGTGTTCAACATTCCTCATTCAAATGTTTATTTCGGGATTGCAGCGTCTGTTCTGGGGCTTTCATCATTGTTTTTCTGGAGAAAAAGGATTGTGCTGTTCCTGATGTTTGTTTCGGTATTTATACTGCTGCTTGGCAGCGGCGGCTTTCTTGCAAAGCTGTTTTATAATTATGTGCCTGTATTTTCGCAGACAAGGCACATAGGAAGGAGCCTGTTTGTGTTCGTTTTTGCATTTTCTGTTTTAGCCGGCTATGGATTCCTGCATTTATCGGAGTTTATAGCAAAAAAATTTAAGGCTTCGGGCATAATGAAAAATATTTTATTTGCAGCCTTAGTTTTGCTCATTTTGTCCGAGCTTGTCTTTGCAAAAGGGATTCCTCAGGGCCTGAACATAAAAAGCCAGCTGGAGCAAAATGAGCTCGCAAAATATCTGCAGGAACAAAAAGAGAAGTTCAGAATTACGACATTTGATGTTGATGACATTGTATCATTTTATGACAGCAGCTACTATGCTCAATACGGGCTTGAGACTATTTCAGGAGGGGGGGGAGTATGGTTCAACGACATAACAAGCTACATAGCAATTGCCAAAAATTACAATGCCTCAAAATTGCTCGGCTTGCTAAATCTGAAATATGCAGCCTCGACAGAAATAATAGACGCTCCTGGATTCAGGCTTGCAAAAAAATTTGAGGAATGCATTCCATGCAATGAATCAGGATGGACATACTGGATAGACGGCCCGTATCTGTATGAAAATGAGGATTTCATGCCAAGGTACTACCTTGTGGATAACTCTGTGCTGATTTTGGGCGATGAAAAGCAGGCGCAACAGCTGGCTTATGGCATTTTACTAAACAGGAATTTCAATCCTAAGAATACTGTTATAATACAAGGAAAACAAAATGTTGACGAATACGGGATTGATTTTCTAAGGAAATTTAATGCAATAATCCTGCTAAAGGGCTCTGTTGATGGTAATTCATTCCGGCTGTTGGAGCAATACAAAAGCTCAGGAGGGCATATTTTGCCAGACATATTAAGCGGCGAGAATGTAATTGACATATCAGAAATTGAAGAAATTATGGGATCGTTCAGGGGCAGCTTGGTTAATGTGGATTTCAAAACAATATCCCAAAATGAAATAGAACTGATGCCTAAAAATAAAGGATTTCTTGTATTAAGCGAGAGGTTTTCAGGATTTGATGACTGGCGTGCGGAATCAGGGGAAAAGCAATTTGACATTCTAAAGGCAGATGGGATGATAAGCGCAGTTTACGTTGATTCTCCAAGCGCGATTAACTTCAAGTTTTTGCCTAAATCATTTATTGCAGGTTTAATTATATCATTGTCTATATTATTGATAATCTTTATATATGGACTATTACTTGTTCTGAAAAGATTAAAAGCGCTCCGAAAAGCAAAACCGGGAGCTCATTAATTAAACTGCATTAATAAAAAAATGAATCTGGAAAAACCCTATCTGGCGGTTGTATTCGCAACGCTACTGTTCCTTGGAATTTCAAATTTGTGGGACCACAGGCTGCAGCATGAGTTTCCATATGGCTATCTGGCCTCTGACACATTCCAGCAACAAACCAGAGTTGAAGGTATAAAGGACGCTGGAAATTACAGGCTTGAGCCATTTTACATAGTGAAAGGCTTCCAAGATGTCGTAGGATATTACCCGCCCGTGATCCACCATTTAGGCATCATACTTCATTTCTCATCAGAAATCCCTCTTTATGATACAATATACTTTATGGTATTTTTTAATGCCATACTGGCAGCATTTGTGATGTATATGCTTATTCGCAGGTATTCAAAACAAATAGCTTTGCTGTCACTGCCATTATCTATACTCCTGTTTTCAAATAAGCCTTACATAGGTTTTTTATGGGGACACTGGGCTTCTATAACAGGGCAATTATTTTTGATTTGCATATTTTGGGCTATGAGCAGGATAGACATAGGCAAAATTGAGTTTGTGCTTGGCATCTTCATAGGCGCTCTGGCATTGTCTCATACATCAGAATTGTTGTATGGTGTTGTGTTCATATTTATTTACACGCTGTTTCTGCTTTTCTTCAAAAGATTCGAGCTAAAATATCTGAAGAAAATTGTCATTGCAGGCATAATTTCAGCGATATTGTCATTTTATAGCCTGTACATCTTCAGGAACAGCTTTATGGTCATAAACCCATACCAATTTGAGGTTTCAAATGACTGGGGCGGGACTCCTCTTCTCTATTTAAGCGACTTTGGATTGCTTTTAATTTTTTTAGCGATTGGTGTTATTGCGTCATTGCTGATGCTGAAAAAGTTTTACGTGCCTTTTATGGCTGGACTGTTCATGCTGGGAATTGGATACACTAATTATATAGGTTTTGGCATACGGGCTTTCCAGCCAAGATTGCTTTGGCCGATTTATTTCTCTTTCTTTTTTGGAATTGGGTTATTTATGCTTATTAAATTAGTCCCTGCAAAGCTCAAACCAATCTCTGTTTTCATTATTGGGATTTTGTCTTTATTGATTTTGGCTGGATTTATGCCTGTGTCGAATGTGCCAACTTATAATAAGATTTCCACATCAGGATTGATGGATATATGGCACTGGAAAGCTTTCCAATGGCTGGACCA
This sequence comes from Candidatus Woesearchaeota archaeon, assembly GCA_016192955.1. GTDB lineage: Archaea > Nanobdellota > Nanobdellia > Woesearchaeales > GW2011-AR4. Next base: position 23,126 of record JACPTD010000060.1, read on the forward strand.
GAACACCCCAAAAGACGCAAAGTTATTCTTTTTTTACGGGGATGTCTATGATCAAGACGCTATTTTGCGCAATTCCAAAAGAATGCACGGCCAAATTGTTCCAGAAGAATATATTGAACTGCTTAAGAACAGGACTATCAGGAGAGACATCTCAACAGAGTTCCCAGCAGACCATGGCGCTGGCATGCCCTATAAAAAATCTTTTTTAAATATCAAGTTGCATACAAGGGAAAATTCCAATTCATTATTTTTCCAAAGTCATGCTGACATATGCCTTTTTGACTACTTCATATTTGACAAGGCAAGCAGGCAGCCTGTATTAGCCCAATATAACTTGCTGATAGCAAATGGAATGCTTGCAAAAGGCGCCCAAAATGTTTTTGAAAACGAGGTTGTAGTTATATTGAAGAATAACAAGATTGGAGGAGATTGCATTGAAGAACGAAGCTTTTGATTTCATAAAAAAAGAAATGTTATATATTGGGCTGATATTTTTAATAGGGTTGATAATATTTAAAATTGTCTTTTTTAAAGAAAGGTTAATTGTGGTGTTCAGGATTGTTTTGTCATTATTCTGGCTTTTTGCCCTGCCAGGCTATTTCATAATGTTGTACTGGAAAGAAAAGCTTGAATTTATCGAGAGGTTTATAATTGGAACAGCATTATCAGCAGGCATTATTGGCGTGTTTAGCTATTATCTTGGATTGCTTGGGCTGAACATCAAATATCACGCATTTTTGCTGCCTTTGATTTTGATATTAACAGGGCTTATTGCAGCAGCAAGGAAAAAGGATTTGCAGCAGCAATGATTATATAGCCTTTCAACTTAAATTTTGTCCAATTAATCTTAATCCTTTATGGCTTCTTTGACTCGTATTTGGAAACTGCGATTGCTATTCCAAGAAGCGCAACGAATGTTATCAATATTCCCAGCCTAAAAGATACAACAAGCCCTAATATATACACTAATGAGGGGAACAGCGTAAGCCCGAGCAAGATGGAGAAAACGGATTTTTCGCCTTCTGCCAGCTCAAACCTGTTTAAAAATATGTAAAATGGCAGCGACATAAATACAATTCCAGCAACAACCCTTATTCCAGTAATTCCAAACAGCGCATAAGAGAAGGCTGTGGCTGCTAACAGCGCAATAAGCGCAAATACAATGAATTCCTTTGCTTCATTTTTGATGCTCATGGCTTGTACACCCTTATGTTGTTTTTGTTGTAGACTAAAGTGCGGTTGACTAGGGCATTTTTTTCAAATTCCAGCGCGTCATTAAGCATTGACTTAAAAGGCTCCCTGTCTTGAAGCGGCAGAAGCGTCGTGTAATCAACCATTATATACCAATCAGGCGACTTTAAGACTTCCTCTTTGTTGCTCATCAAATAATAAAACCTGTTCACATGCTGCGAAACAGCAGCCATCCACCTTATCTTCTTGGCTGTTGCTGAGATAAAGTCGTCAGTGTGGGGTATGCCCAAAACAGATAAATTATATTCCTGAGGAACATTCTCAAGCACCCACTGGGATGCCTGCGCCTCTTCTTGGTTTATTGATGTTAAAAACCCATTTTGATTGTAAGGGTTATAGACTTCCTTATTCAATATTTGCGATGCGCCTGCCATATTCACAGAAAATACAAAATAAGCAAATGCAAAGACAACTGCATACTTGAGGTATCTATTGTAATTTGAAGGCAGCTTGAAAAAAGAGCCTGCATAAACAGCTCCTACCGCAGTCAGAGGCGCGAATATGTGCTGGGTTGCTGACAAAGAGCGATGCAGAAATGCTGCTTTTCCTATCAAATCCCTGTGAAGGACAAGGTAAAGGCTTGCAAGCCACGCAAGCAAAAGCATATCCCTTTCCTGCCGCCTGAATAATAAGAACAAAATCCCAAAAAGCAAAAATGGCAAAGTCCATAAGCCGTGCATTTCTTTGTAGGAAAAATAGCTTGAAGGCACGCTTCCGACATAATCATTTGGGTCTAAAGACCATTTAAAAATTCTTGATATGTCGATGCTTTCTATAGGGGCTTTTTCAACTGACTGCTCGGCATCTGTTTTTGTGCCAAGCCTTGGGAAGATATTGAATGTCTGGTAGGGGAACAGCAGGAAAAGCGCTAAAAATATGACAAAAGATACAGCGATATGCCTCCAGTTGAAGACCAGTTTTTTTTGTTTTATTGACAAGAAAAGATAAAGCGCAGCTATGCCCAAACCGGAATGGAACAAGGAAAGAGGGTGCACAAGAAGGCTTATGCCCAAGAAAACTGCTGTCAGGTAGAGATATAAAGGCTTGCTTTTTTCTTTTGAATAACTTATGAAATATTGGTAAAAGCAGTACAATATTATCGGTATGAAGGCGTATGCGAATCTCTCGGGCCACTGCCCCCAGAGGTAGGGCATGAAGTCCCTTGGCGAGAATATTATCAGCAATGAGGATAAAATCGCAGGCAGAAAGCCAAATAAGGAGTTTATGACAAAATAGGTTGTTATTATCACAAAAGTTGCCATTATTGTATTCAACAGGAATATTGGCACTATCCTTTCCCCTCCAGCAACTTCCATAATCCCCAAAGCAGTATGGAATGGAGGCGGATACCACAAAGTATGCGGCTTGAACAGATTGTCATTGCCGTATCTTAAGTCAATGTAATGCGGCAGCCTGACCAGTGATTTGTCATTATAAGCCATCCAGTCTCCAACCTCAAAATGTGACATCGCGTCAAACTCGCCATAAGGCAGTTTCCTTTCCTGGTAAGGCTGCGACCAGAAATAAACTGCAAATAGGTATACTAGCATAAAGACAAAAGTCTGAATGTGGTTTTTATTGAGTTTCATAATAGACACTATTATATTTTGGTTTTATAAAAATTTGATCATGTTTAATCTTTAACAAACATTTACTCTAAACCCAAGTCTTTTTTATTATATGTCAATTGAAGTGGTCTTACTTCAGCCTCTTGCTCATCGATATATAAAGTAGATAATACTGTTATGTTATGTAAAAACTCGATTTCTTTGTTCCTAAAATTTCTGACAATGTTTTTGCCTGGTTCCAACATTCCAATTGTATTTTCACTTCTATAATAAGTTTTCTCGCTTTCATCATCATGCCAGACGATAATTTTTATCTTAAAATATTCAAGTGGATAATCCTCATAATTTGTAAATGATACGTTAACTTCTTTGAGAACATACTTTTCGCTATTGGGACTCTTTTTTTGTACATCTATGTTCATTGTGGACGTTAAATTAAACTGGTGTTTATAGAATGTTTTCCAATAATATGCACGCAGTTCTGACTTAGAATAATCTTCAAAATCATAATCATCAAAAAAATCTTTCTTAACTCCACATGCCTCTATAATTTCGCTAGATTTATTTAGTAATTCCCCACGAACTCTATCATCCTCTAATTCCCAATTGGTAATAACTTCAGGAATTTTTCCGATCACTCCATACAAAGTGAATCTTTCCCACTTGGGGCGTATGAATACTGTCATATTTGGTGAACAATATATCTTATATATTAACAAATAAGGCATTAGGTTGCTTTCAAAGTTTCCTGATTCATCTTGCTCCAAAAACCAGAACTTATATTCCAAAACTTTACCGTTCTTGACATTATGGGTTTTCTCTTTGATAGTGTAATTCGCTAACACTCTGTCTAATATGTAGTTTTTATATTCTTCCTCTGTTGAGAAATTGCCTCTTTCTAAAGGTTCGATGTAAGAATTAAAAATAGTAGTGTTAAGGTAAAATTTATAGCCATCCCAGTTATATGCGCAGTAACTCTTGCAGAAATCTTGAGCAGTTGTGATATGCTTATTATCCGTAGTATGTATCACATAATATTTTAAATTGCTTGACCTGATATAGTCAGGCTTTGAAATGTCCCTTGTAAAGTTATAATAAGAAGCATTCAAAATTCTTTTCAGACTTTCAATCAACTCCTCAGAATCATAATACTCTTTGACTCCAATCTTAATATGATTTTCATCCACTTTAAATTTTGTCTTTGGAGTCTCTTTCTGTGTTGTTTTTGTGGCAGTGCCAACAATGGGTTTGCTTGTTTCCTTAGTAGCTTGTCCAGTAATTGCTTTAGGTTTGGATTCTACAATACTATCATTGTTACAGCCCTGAAGCAGTATTGTACCTATAATTAAAGCTATAAGTATTTGTCTTATCAAAACCACCACCCACTATTAAAATAACAACTTTTGTTTTTAAAGATTTCCTTTGTCAGAGTGTAGAAAGAAAAAACTTTAAAATAAACCTAGACTTATGCTGAATAATGGATGTGCTTATCATTAAGCTCGGAGCCATAGGAGATGTCATTAGAACAACCTCTGTTCTTCAAGGCCTTAAAGCAAAGTATAAAGGATGCAAAATAGACTGGGTTACAAAAAAGGAGTCTTTTGATGTTTTAAAGAATAACAAGCTAATTGGCAAAATATATCTGATAGGCAATGCAGTCAACAGATTAAAAAAATCCAAATATGATTTGCTGATTTGTTTGGATGATGACAATGAAGCTTGCGAGTTGGCCTCAAAAATAGGTTATAAAAAAATTATCGGCTCTTACTTTGACGATAAAAGGAAGACATATACCAAAGACTCCTCATTATGGTTTGACATGGGCCTGATTTCAAGGTTCGACAAGCAGAAAGCAGACGAGCTAAAGGCAGAAAATAGGAAAACTTACCAAGAGATAATTTACAAAATTCTCAATTTAAAATACCATAAGCAAGAGCCAATTTTAGTTTTAAATAAAAAAGAACTGGATTTTGGAAAGAAATTCGCTAAAAAAAATAAAATAAAAAAATCTGGCGCAGTCATTGGCATCAACACAGGCGCAGGCGGCAGGTGGCAGGATAAAAAATTAAGCATAGAGAAAACAGCGGAATTGATTGACAAGTTAAACAGCCAAATAAAAAATATAAGGCTAATTTTATTCGGAGGCCCGGAGGAAGTGCAAAGAAATAAACAGATAAAATGCCTGATACAAACGAAGATAATTGATGCAGGCTGCAATAATTCTTTGATAGAGTTTGCTTCTCTGGTCAATCTGTGCAACGTTCTTGTCACAAGCGACAGCCTTGCTTTGCATATTGGAACTGCTTTGAAAAAGAAGATTATTGTATTTTTTTGCCCGACTTCGCCAAGTGAAATAGAGATGTACCAAAGAGGAATTAAGGTTATCCCAAAAATAGGGTGCTTATGCTGCTACAAGCCTAAATGCGATATTACTCCAGAATATGATGTTGATAAGATTATTAATGCTGTTAAAAAGTTAATGCCAAAATGAAACCCTTTATCATGATTCCGACATACAATGAAAAAGAAAACATAGAGAGTTTGATAGATAAAATTCTAAAATTAAAAATCAAAAATCTGCATATTGTTGTTGCTGATGACAACAGCCCTGACGGGACATGGAAAATTGTTGAGCAAATTTCAAAGAAAAACAGGAATGTTCATTTATTATTGAGGAAAAAAGACAAAGGCAGAGGTGCGGCAGGCAAAGACGGGTTTATTTACTGCTTGGAGCATGGCGCTGACGCTGTTGTTGAGATGGATGCTGACATGTCCCACAATCCAGAATACATTCCGTCAATGCTAAAGGGGCTTAAAAACGCTGACTTGGTGCTTGGCTCCAGAAGGGTTAAGGGCTCAAAAGAGATTGGTAGAAGCTGGTTCAGGAGATTTATCACTTGGGGCGCAAACCTGTACATAGCAGTTATGCTTGGAATAAAGGTGAAAGACTGCAACTCTGGCTTTAGGTGCTTTAAAAGAGAGGTGTTGGAAAAAATAAATCTGCAAAGCCTTGAGTCAAAAGGCCCTGCAATTGTCCAGGAAGTCCTGTTTAAAGCCCATTTGAAAGGCTTCAAAATAAAGGAGATGCCAATAACCTTTGTTGACAGGGAAAAAGGCCGTTCAAAGCTAGGCATTCCTCAATTGGCAGCAGGCTACTTTATGGTTTTAAAGCTCAAAATGCAGCATTTGTTAGGATTGATATAGTATTAAACTTCAATGATTAAAAAACAAGCCAAACATTAAAAATTAATAAAAATTTACCAGAAAATGAAAATAGCAATTTTAACCCCTACCTTCAACCATTACAGCGGAATAGACAGGGTTGTGGAGATGCAGGCAAAGGAATATGCAAAAAAAGGAAATGAAGTTACTGTTTTTGCATTGGAAGCTGCAATCAAGCCAAGGGGATTTAATCTTGAAGTGCTGGGGATGCCAAAATCATTATTCTTGCAGCGGCTATACAGGTTGTTTTTCTCACTGGATTTTATAAAATTCAGCAAAGCAGTCAATAAGCTAAAAGATTTTGATGTAGCCATATCCCATCTTTACCCCATGAACCTGATTGCCTCAGCAGCTAAAAGAAGGTTTGGAATAAAATACGTTTACCACAATCACGGCATAGGCTATAGTGAATTATTCAGCAACCCCCTTGAAAGAGGATATATGAAATTATTTGCCTATCTCAATAAGCTGTCATTAAACAATGCCGATTCTGCAGTTT
>JACPTD010000061.1 GCA_016192955.1 Candidatus Woesearchaeota archaeon
GTTGATTTTGGACTGTTTTGCGAACAAAGACTTGAACTTCGTGTAGAATTCCTTTGCAAGGTTTTCCTTTTCCTTGAGCATTGACTCTTTTTGGGCAATTGACTCCTGAAGCCTCTTGAGCTCATTGCCAAAATCCTGCTCGTCCTTGTCAAGCTGCTTTAGTATCTTCTCTGTCTTCTCCTTGTCAGGCAAGAATATGTTTATTATCTGGGCATCAATGTTCTTGATTTCAGAGCCCATCCTTATAATCTCTTCGCTAAGCTCCCTGAATTTCTGCTCAAATGTGTTCAATTCAGCAAGCAAGGTTGGATCGTTAAGCTGGGCTATTATGCCCCTCAGCCTTTGCTTTTCAATCTTTAAATTCGTCAATTCCCTGTTGCATTCTGAAATTTTATGGCTTATTTTGCTTATCTCGGCATCGATTTCCTTTTCTTTTGCCTGCAATTCCCTTTGCTGCTGCCCTGACACTTCTGTATCGCTTGATTCAAGGTGCATTGATGTTTCCGACTTGATTATCTCTCCTTCAAGAACCGCTTTTTTCTCCCTAAGCTCTGTTATTTTAGCCTCGTTTTCGTTTCTTTTTTTCTCGAGAGCCGATATAATGCTTTCAAACTCGCCTGCTTTTTTCTCGTTTTCCTCAAGGCTTTTTGCAACCTCCATTTCCTTGAAGCCGAATGCCTCTTTCCTGCGCTCCCTGAAGCCGCCGTGCATTGCCCCTGATATTTCTGCCACATCCCCGTCCAATGTCACAAACTTGGCTTTTCCAATTCCTAAGCGTGTAGCAACATGTATGTTGTCAACAACCAAAGTGTCGGAAAAGACATAAGAGAAAACTTTCCTGAATTTTTGCTCGTATGCGACAAGGTTTATCGCCAAATCATGCACTCCTTTTGCGCCAATCAGCTTTTTTGCGTCATCGCCTGCTTCTCTTGAGCTTATTTTATTCAATGGCAAAAACGTGGCTGTTCCCAGCCTGTTTTCCTTGAGGTAATTGATAAGCTCTGCTGCCAATCTGTCATTTTCAACCACAATGCTTTTAATGCGCGGGCCTGCGGCAACCTCCAATGCAACCGCATATTTTGAGCTTACGTTGCCTAGATCAGCCACTGTTCCATATATTCCCTCTCTCCTGCTTTTCAGCTCCAGGATTTTCCTGACAGCCAAATCGCCTCTTGCAAATTCCTTTATTGTGATGTCTTTTGCCCTCAGCTTGGCAAGCTCCTCATTAACGGCATTTAATTTTCTCCTTGACTCTGAAAGCTGGACAGCCAATGAAGAGTCATCATCAAGGCATTTGTTCAATTCCAATGTTGTGCTTTTAAAGCTGTTTCTCTTGTCCTTTAGCGCATCAAGCTGCTGCCTGTGCTCTTTCTCAACGTCAATGACTTTTTTTATCTTGTCTTCGATGACATTTATTTCATGCAGTATCCTGTCTTTATCCCTTATGCAGTTGTGCTGGCTTTCCCTTAACGCAGTTATCTCCCTTTGAAGCTCGTCAGCCTTTTTATCTAAGTCCTCTACTTTTCCTTCTATGTCGGCAACATTGTCAAGCTGGTTTTTTTCCCTGAATTTTGTTATTTTATTGCTGATTGTTTCCCTGTCCCTGTTCTTTGCATCAATCTGGGATTCATAATCCTTCTTTTCATTTGCCAGCTGCGCTATTCTATTGTCAACGTCTTCAATGCTGCTTCCCAAGTCATTCCTTCTTTGCTTTATCTTGCTTAATTCATTTTTCAATGTGTCAATCCTTGAGCTGTTTTTTGTCAGCTCTATTTTTAATGTTTCAACATCCTTGTTGAGCTTAAGCTGCTCTATCTCGCCTTTTTCCTCTATTTCTCTTGAGATGCCTTCAATCTGCTTCTTTTTTTCCTCATTTTCCAGCTTTAATTTGCTTATTTTTTCCCTTAAAGCTGCCAATTCATTGCTGCCTGCATCTATTTTTTCCTGCACTGCCTTTCTTTCATTTTCTTTTTTGTCTATCTGGATCTTTATTTTCAAGCTCAAGCATTGCCTTGTGCTTTCTTTCCTCATAAACTGAAATGCCCGCAATGTCCTCTATCAGCACTCTCCTGTCTTCAGGATGCATTTCAACAAACTTTACAATGTCTCCTTGCAGTATTATGTTGTAGCCGTCAGGGTCTATTTTAGCAAGCGAAAGAAGGTTTGTGACTTGCTGCCTTGTCATAACCCTGTCGTTAATCTTGTAAATTGATTGGCCATTCTGCCTTACTATTCTTGAAATCTTGACTTCCTTGTCATCTGTCGGGAAAACTTTGTGGGTATTGTCAAAATATATGCTGACTTCGCCCTGCTTTGCCTGCTTTTTGGCTTTGCCTCCGTTATAGATGAGGTTGGCTGACTTCTCCGCCCTTAGGTCTCTTGAGGAGGATTTCCCGAGAACAAAGCACAAGGCATCGAGAACGTTCGACTTTCCCGCGCCATTCGGCCCAAGTACGCAGTTGAAGTTGCCCCCGAAAAGTATTTCAGTGTGCTTGGCAAAGGACTTGAAGCCCTGCATCACCATCTTGTTTATTCTTGTGGCTTTCAAAGCCACTGCTGCAACAGCTATTTGAGGCATTTCCGGCATGTTTGAAGCCTGCTCTTCCATAAAAATAATGCTGTATCGGTATTATTTAAAGGTTATTGTATTCTGGGGCGTGGGACAGAAATAATTGATATTACCTTTTCAAAACAATAACAAATACCTTTCTTCCTATGTACCTCTTCTGAGCATCAATCTTGGCGCCATTGCCATAAGGAGTTACTCTCCTTTCAAATATTTCTTCAACATCATCTTCTATCCTGATCTTTCCACCTTTAAGAGCAGTTACTTTTCTAGGCATAGTATATACATGTAAACACAAAGTTTAAATACTTTTCGGTTTTATAAGCCATTTATGAAGGTCAAAACGAAAGAAGTCCGTGACTATAGTAGCAATATTAGATGAGATAGTAGAGGATTACAAAGAGAAATCTGAGAATAAAAAACGCGATTGGAGAACTTATGAGCAAAGGCTCGCTGAACGCTTGAAAAAAGCGTTCAAAGAACTTAGGTCGCTTGTGCGTGAAGCCGTATCAGCAATAAATGTTGTGAAAGGAGAAACCAGAGGCTCAAAACCTAGACTGACATTAGAGCAAAAAGTATTGTCACTTTTGTTAAAGCACTTGATTGGAAAAAGCAACAGAAATATGTCTGCAATGCTAGTTCTTTTTATGTGGCTTACGAATATAGATGTAAGCTACAAGAGCATAGAAAGGCTTTACTCTATACCGAAGGCAAATGCAACTGTCAAAGGACCATGGGAATGGAAGCGAATGCTTTTCGATTTTGTCACAGATCCAGTTACTTATCTTGAAGAATACTTCCAAAGAAACCAATCAGAAAGCGGCATATCTGAAGACAAAAAGAGGATAGGTTGGAAACTGGGACAGAAAAGAGAAGATAGAATTGATACTGCTAATGGACTGACAACGCTGTGGCATAATCTCTATTGGTTGGTATGATGTTTTTCTGTCCCACACTCCTAAAAACACATACATTTATATATAACCTCAGCATACCATAGAGTGGTACATCGAAAAGGCTATTTCTAGTATTTTCGTGTAACTAATTAGTAGAGGTATGAGAAGAATGCGTTACGGAAGTTTTGAGAACAGAACAATGCACAAGATAAAGTGTTCTGACTGCGGCGCGGATGCAGAAGTGCCATTTGAGCCGAAGGAAGGAAGACCTGTCTATTGCAGAGACTGTTACAGCAAGAAGAGAAGGTACTAAGATTTAACAATCTTTAGTTCAAAGTTTTCTTTTGATTTATTTTATTTTTTTATATTGTTATTCAGAGGTAGCTTATTTCATTCTCAAATCAGGTATAGCAAAGCTTAAATATGTAGCAATGAATCTTCTTGTGGGTGAGTTATTTGGCTCATTACGTAGGCAAGGTTGAAGTTCCTCCTTATGTACCTGATAGGATTGGAGGCTATGATGCGTGGACAGCATTAAGTTGGATTCTTCAACATCAATGGGTGCAAGACACTAAATGGTTGATTAGCCAGAGAAATAGAAGACGGAACGTTGGAAGTATAAGGGATATTGGAACACCATTTACAGTTGAGCAGTTACTTAACCCATTAACTTCCGAATTCAAGGATGTATTACCTTCCGAGTTGTCAGAATTTCTTGAAAGGGTTCCAAAGGATAGTCTTGAAGAATTCAGAAAATTAATGATAGAAGGTTACTTGTTAGGGACTGATTATGTAAGCCCTTTGTGGGTTATGAAGCCTGGTGGAAGGGTAAAGCCAGCCGATTTAGTCCAAACTGGTATTGTAGAAGATACTTTGGGAGGAAATCAATTAGAAGGTGAGTTAAGAAGGTATTGGATAAATGAAAGGTTTATTTATGATCCAAGTTATTGGATATTCCCAATAAGAGCAGACCATGTTGCTGGTTATTGTGATAAGCATAGCCTACAGGAATCAGAAGCAAAGTTTGCGGAGCGATTGCGCCTGTAAAATTTCAACTGCTTTCATACCAAATCCTATAAATAACTCCGGCATTATCATCACTTGCGTACCTTATGGAGTACTGGATTCAGTAACTTCAACGATATTTTTATTTCTTTCAATTATTATTTTACAGTCATGAAAAAACTCCATTCCTGCTAAAGAAAAACCGGCATCAGTTGACAAGACTGGAACTTCAATCTCCTCATTAAAAAATTTTATTTTTCCTTTATACACTTTTGTTAGTTTGTTATCGCCACTTGCAGTTAAATAATCAGAAATTCCAATTTGATCTAATGCAAGCTCTCTAATTACAGAATCGGGTAGCATGATATGCCCATTAAAGCCCGTATCCAATAATGTTTCAACCTTTTTTCCTTCAACAGACAATACAATAACAGGGCTTCCGAATGTCAAAAACCACCAGTCATAGACATGATGGCATGTTATGTTTTGATAAACATTGTGTGGTTTTGGACACTACAAAATTCTACTTATTATGGGTAGTTTTTGAGCACATCCAAATTCCATGTAATGTTAAGCTATACTTAAACCACTTATGCAACATAAGTGGAATTTTGATGTTTAAAGAAACCTTTAATCATTATAAGGCACCGACAAAATGCGTTGAATCGAACCCGACTCTTTTAAAAATAAATTTTTTGGCTGGATATTTTTTTATTGCTTTTTTGTAAGCATCTAGTTCCGAATCGCCTATGAAATAACTGCCACTTTCTGTGTCTATAGCTACTATTTTCCCTTTAAATTCAGGAGACAACTCTTTGCTTATTTTTTCAAATACCTTATTCGCTTTTTCAATTTCGAGTTCCATGGTATATAAACTATTTGTTATCTATTTAAATCTGCTGAATTTTAGTTGCTTAAATTTTTATCCATCATACCAAACCCTATAAATCACTCCAGCATTGTCATCGCTTGCATACATTACCCCTTCTTTGCCAAAAATAATATCAACTGGTCTGCCTAAGACTTTGCCCTCTTTAGTAAGCCATCCTGTTGCGAAATCATGGATTTGCTTGGTTTCGAGGTCGATTCTGACAATCTTGTAGCCAGTCTTTTCCTTTCTGTTCCATGAACCGTGATAAGCGACAAACAAATCTCCATTGTATTGCGCTGGAAAATTGCTGCCAAAGTTAAAAGCCAGTCCAAGAGGAGCAGAATGCGCCTGCAAATCTATAAAGCTGGGTTCCTCAAAAGGCTCCATGCAGGGATTTCTTATATACGTGTTCTTGTCAAAATCAGCATCATGGATGTTCTTGCCATAGCAAATCGGCCATCCGTAGTTTTTTCCGTCTTTAACAATGTTAATCTCATCAGGAGGCAGCTCATCTCCAAGCCAATCTCTTGAGTTTTCAGTCGCATATATCTCATCCGTTTCAGGATGAAAAACGAAGCCGACTGCATTTCTTATTCCTTTCGCATAAACCTTGCAGTTGCCATCCAAAGCGCATTTCAAAATAGACGCTCTTCTCTCATCATTTTCAATGCATACATTGCAGCTTGAGCCGATGCTTACGTACAATTTATCCTCTTTTATCCTTATCGTCCTTGTCCAATGCCCGCCTCTTGGCAAATCTGTTATATGCTCAATCGTTGATTTATCAGCTGTTAAATCATCTTTTAGCTTTGCCTTTATCACACTATCTTCATTTGCAACATAAATATAATCGTCTTTGAAAGCAATCCCATGCGGCCTGTTTAAGTTATCGATTACTTTGATTATTGCATCTGCTTTTCCGTCTTTATCCTTGTCAGGCAATGCAATTATCGAGCCTGCGCTTGGCACGCTTACAAACAGCGCTCCATTGTAGAACTCCATGAATCTTGCTCCCTGGTTTGGGCCCGGGCTTGAAAAAAGGCTTTTTCCAAGCTCAGAAGCAAAAATGCCGATTTCAAAGCCTTCTGGCAGATTGATGTTTTTCAGAATTTGGTTTTTTTCGGTGGTTTGTATTTTTGCGTTAGTTGTATTATTCGTATCAGCACATCCATAAATCAGCACAATAACAAAAACAATCAAGAGCTTTTGCGGTTTCATGCATATTTGTGCTATTTTGATTTATTTAAATATATTGAAACAAAGATGATAAAGATTTAAATATAGAGAATTTTGAAATATATCAATTTTGTCAAAATTCTCTAAGAGAACTTTGAATGAAATTACAAAAATAATGCATTATTCAAAGTT
>JACPTD010000062.1 GCA_016192955.1 Candidatus Woesearchaeota archaeon
AAAAGGGCTGTAATGCTTGCCAAAAAAAATATTGAATTGAATAATGCAAAGGCAGAAATTCATCAAGGTCATTTGTATGAAAAAATTAAAGGCAATGATTTTGATGTGGTTTTGTCAAACCCGCCTCAGACTGCAGGGAAAGAAATCTGCTTTAAATTGATAGAGCAGTCAAAAGAGCATCTGAAAAATGATGGAAACCTTCAACTGGTTGCAAGGCACAACAAAGGAGGAAAAACATTAAGCAAGAAGATGGAGGAGGTATTTGGGAATGTAAAAGTCATTGCAAAGAAATCAGGTTATTGGGTTTATGTGTGTGTGAGTAACTATAAAGTCCCGTCGGTGATTTATAAATAAAAATGTGGCTGTTTATTGTGTGGAGTTTAGGCTTATCGTCGGTATGACTTTTCATCAACCAAAAATAAGCCAAAATATGTCTCGACGGGGTTTCGTCGGAGCTTTACGGGGTTTCGTCGGAGCTTTATAGTTACTTATATATAGTATCTACTTACAGAGGCTTAAAATGTGGGATAATCTAACGGGCATTGCTGTTTTTGCGGAAACAGAAAATGCTAGAGTTCAAGATATAACTGCAGATGCATTGAGAAGTAGACTTGAGGCTACCATTGGTAAATCATTTCCACAATTTTCACCTGAGGATATTGCTATTAAAGCAATGCATGCATATATGGGTGATTCTCCCTATGGCGCTAGAATTGGTGTGGTTAAGCAAATGTTGGCTGCTGCAATGTATGCTCCAGACCAGTTCGTCCTATATTTAACACAAGCTTCGCAAAGATTAGGTGCAGAAGCTATTAGTGCTCGCGAGGAACTAACTGGCAAACCTTCTCCCGAAGATTCTAAATTTGATTATTTAAGAACTTCTAAATTTGCACCTGCAATATTAAGGAGGTATTTTGAAAAAAAACATCAAGAAAGAGCCAGAATTAAACAAGTAGGGCAAGAAAGGGCCCTAATGTTAGATGTTTTGGGAAAGTTATATCACGAAATAGCGCAAGTTGTAGTTGAAATAGGCTCAGAGTTTAGAGGCGTAAGTGTTGATGATATTTTTAGATTGACAGAAATAAATCATTATTTTTCAGGTAAATGGAATGGGACTGGAAGAAACCTAACTTTTACCGATGATGCGGTAAGGCCTTACGGAACAAGACTGCAGCAATTGGTGCAAAGAATATGGGATGCTGGACATAAACCAGACACGCCAGAACCTTTATCAGCTACCCAATTGTTTCCCAAATGGTATTAATTTTGGACAAACATATTTATCATGTTTATGGATAACCATCAGAATAATTCTATAATTCCCTAACCCCATCCTTGGTCACTGCCATCAGCCTTATGCCAACTCCAAGCTTGAGCAATGCTGACAAAATTGCCATATGCTCTTTTCCGGTTCCAGAAACAAGGTTTAATGCAACCTCCAAATCAGTAATCTTACCTTTTAGCCCTTTTCTTATGTCCTCAATCAGCTCAGAAACAGGCTTTTGCATGTCAACAACTATAAACTCAACCTCTTTGCCGGCATTAAAATTTTTTTTGCCAAAGTCGTTTGTAACCAAAAAGACCTTTCCCCATTCCTGCTCTTTGACGAGCCTTGCAACGTGAGCCCAGCTTTTCTCCCCTGATGAGAGGCATGCAACCAAATCTGTCATAAACACACAGAATAAGGCAAAATATATTAATGTTTTGGGCAATTTGCCAAACAATAGATTTAATAATCATAAACAATAACAAAATAAAATGCCTCTGATAACCATTGGGGAAATAATAGACCTGGTTTTAATGACCTTTTTTGTAGGCTATGTTTTCTCAGGCATTATCCCCGCCAGAAGGGAAAACTATGATCCCCTGCTGCATTACAAAAGAGGTTTTGATTTTGAAGGCCTGAAATTTGTGATAATGGCAACAGCGCCTGCGATCATTTTGCATGAATTGGCGCATAAGTTTGTTGCATTGGGCTTTGGGCTTGATGCGGTTTTCTATGCTTTTTACAGAAGCACGTTTACCCTGATGCTCGGCATATTCACAATTATCTCAAAACTGACAGGCTTCGGATTTATGTTTTTTGTTCCTGGATTTGTAAGCATAAGCGGCAGCGGAACTAGCTTGCAGTTTGCATTAACCGCTTTAGCCGGCCCATTTGTAAATTTATTTTTGTGGCTTGGCTCATGGTATCTGCTGAAGAATAAAATATATAAGAAAAAGCATTACCTGCTGCTGATTTTGACGCAAAGAATCAACATGTTTTTGTTCATATTCAACATGCTTCCGATACCTGGATTTGACGGGTATAAAATTTTTATGGGATTGATAAGGAGCTTTGTTGGGTAAATTTTTATACTTTAAAAATAATTAAAGTCAAATGCCAGAAGCATTTTTCATTGCAGTGTTCTTCACATTTATTTCAGAGATAGCAGACAAAACACAATTAGTCATTTTAGGGCTTGCATTAAGATACAAAGCGCATTTTCAGGTTTTCTTAGGAGCGCTTATTGCGCATTCTTTTATGGACGGGGTTGCAGTAATTTTTGGATATTTTTTTGGCTTACAAATTCAGTCAAATTCAATAAAAATTATAATTGGTGTTGCATTTATACTATTAGGGGCATATGGTTTTATAAAACCTTACATCAAAATAGGCAAGAAAGGGGAAAAGAAGATTGAAAGCAAAGCGCCGTTTGCAGTTTCTTTTCTAACCGTTTTCTTGAGCGAGTTTGGGGACAAAACCCAGATAAGCTCTGGCTTGTTGGCTGCAAAATACCTTTTGCCGTGGCATGTCTTAACGGGAACAATTTTGGCGCTAATATTCGCTATTGGCTTAAATGTGTTAATAAGCGGCAAATTAGCAGAAAAATTGCCAGTTAAAACAATAAAAACTGCAACTTCTGTTTTGTTTATTTTATTTGGTGTAGTTAGTTTGTTGACTTAAATTCGAAAATATAAACGTGCTCTTTTCCTACATTTTTTCCATATAGAAAACAATCTAAACCTATTCATCAAACCATAAACTATAAATAAAACTTATTTTATTTGTAAGTAATGCAACGACTTAATTTGCACGAAACTAATTCTGAATTAAAAATTACAAAAATCAATCTAAAAGTTCTTTATGTATTGGCGAGGCATTGCGATATGGAAGGACAGCAATGCCGAGCACTAAATTATGTCCCGAAAGGACGGATTGAATTATTAAGTTTCTTAAACACAATTCAAATGGGTGAAAATTTTCATGCCTAAATACATTGTTATAGCAGGAGGGGTGATGAGCGGCGTTGGAAAAGGTGTCACAACCGCTTCAATAGGTAAGATTCTCCAGGAGCAGGGCTATAAAGTCACAGCCATAAAAATCGACCCTTACATCAATTATGATGCCGGCACTTTAAGGCCAACAGAGCATGGCGAAGTATGGGTTACAGATGACGGGGGAGAAATTGACCAGGACCTCGGCACTTATGAAAGGTTTCTGAATGCGGACATCCCAAGAAGGAACAACATAACTACAGGCCAGATTTACAAGACAGTTATTGACAGGGAAAGGCAAGGTGAGTATCTTGGCCAGACTGTGCAGTTCATTCCACACATTCCCGATGAAATCAAAAAAAGAATCAAGGAAGCAAGCAATGGCTTTGATTTTGTTTTGATAGAGATTGGAGGCACAATTGGCGACTACGAAAACATACCTTTTCTTTTTGCGGTGAAAAGCCTGGAAAGAGAGATCGGAAAGCAAAGTCTGACTTATGTTCTTATAACTTATTTGCCGATTCCAAGCCATATAGAGGAGATGAAAACAAAGCCGACCCAGCAGGCAATCAGGCTGCTG
>JACPTD010000009.1 GCA_016192955.1 Candidatus Woesearchaeota archaeon
CCGCTTATGACAATCTCTATGCCAAGCGCGCCTGCCTTCATAACATCAGTCATTATCCTATGGCCGATTGCCTTGAACTTTTCCGAGCCGAATTTTTCAAGGGCGTCGACTATTTTTTCGCATGCTATGTGCGCATCCAAATTCGGGTTTTCAACCTCGCTTATTTCTATTTGGGGGTTGTCCAGCCCAAACTTCCTCTTCAATGTTTTGGTAAGCTGTTTTATATTCTGCCCTTTTCTCCCGACAATCAGGCCCGGCCTTGAAGCGTAGATTATTATTTTCTCGCCAAGAGGCGTTTTAACCATTTTTGTATGGCTGTGCCCCACATTCTCCAGGCTCTGGGTTATATATTCCTCTATTTGAAACTCTTTCATTTTTTGGGCTACAAATTTTCTTTCAATCATTCTTTTTTATTTTCCATTTTCTTGGTCTTTTCTTCAACAACAATCTCGACATTTGTTCTTTTCATCCTTCTTCTGGAGTGCCTGCCAAAATGCCATGACTTTCCTGATTTGTGCGCGCTTACATGGGCTATGGTCAAGTTTGACGTGTTGAGCCCTTTGAACTGCGCATTTGCCTCAACAGCCTCTATCAGTTTTATGAATTGCTTTGACGCTTTCTCAGGGTATCTTGCAGGCCCAATTTTTTTTTTATGCCCCAAGTCATAAAGGTATCTTTTGAAAGGCACCGCTATTTTTAGTTCTGCTACATTGTGCAAAATCTTTTTTGCGTCTATTATGTTTTTGTTTTTTATAAAATTGCATATTTCTACGCTCTGCTTGAACGAAATCGGCAATGCCATTCCTACAGCCCTTGCCATGTGCTCCTGGTCGTAATCCCGAAATGCATATCCTTTCATCTTACTTCACTGACAAGCTGGCGCTTGACCTTGTGGCTCCTATCCCCGGGGCGCTGTGCGTGACTTTTTTTCTTGTCAAGACAAATTCGCCAAGGTAGTGCCCTACCATGTCTGGCTCAACAGCAACAGGCACAAATTCCCTGCCATGGTGGACTTTTATTGTTGTTCCTATCATCTCAGGCAGTATTATCATGTCCCGGCAGTGGGTTTTTATGTTCTTTTCACTATTCCTCAATTTTTTGAGCAGGATTTTTTGCTGCTCTGTAAATCCTCTTTTTATTGTCCTTCTCTGCCTTGCTGTGAGTAATTGCATCAGTTCTGTTAAGCTTAATTTTTTAAGCTCGTCAGTCGTTTTTCCCCTGAGGGTAAATTCTTTCTTAGCCATATTTACCTCTTATGCCTGCCTGTTCTTTTTGGCGCTATCTTCCCCACTTTTCGCCCAGGCGGGGCATTTCTTGAAGATTGTGTTGGAATACCTTTTGCATGCGAGCTTGAACCGCCAAATGGGTGGCTTAATGCGTTCATTGATGTTCCGCTCACCAACGGCCATAGTTTATTCTTGGCCTTCATCGCATAAAACCTGTTTCCAGCTTTCAAAAATGGCTTTTCAGTCCTGCCAGAGCCCGCAATCACCCCTATAGCTGCTTTGCATTCCGGCAAAAAGGTTTTTCTCTTGCTTGATGGAAGCTCAACAACTATTCCGTCTTCCATTTTTGTTATTATTTTTGCAAATGCCCCGCTTGCCCTTACAAACTTTCCGCCGTCGCCGGGGTTGGATTCTATGTTATAAATTGATGTGCCTTCGGGAATGCTCCTCAGTGGCAATATGTTTCCGGCTTTTATCTCAACATCGCTGCCTATCTGGATTTGGTCTCCGACTTTTACGCCTTCAGGAGCTTGCAGTATTCCATCTTCCCCGTTGCTATGCCTCAATTCCATTAAAGGAGCGCTGTGGCCGCTGCTGTGCAATATATCCGTAACTTGCGCGCTGATTGATTTGCCTTCTTCATACCTTGCAAAATTCGCCTTTCCTTGGTACCTGAAACTCGGTGCCCTGTACCTAGGGCTTCCTTTCCCCCTTTTTTGCTGGATTAGATTTTTACCCATTTTTCATCACACTCACATTAATCCCATTTGGGTTGCAATGTCTATAGCGGGATTTTTTGCCGAAAATTTGATGTAAGCCCTTTTCTCGCCGTTGGCGTTTATGAAAGTATTTACATTGTCAACTTCAACCTTAAACATCTCCTCTGCCGCTTTTTTTATATCCTCTTTTGTTGCTTTCTTGTTTACAACAAATATCAATTTGTTCTCTGACTCCATCAGCCTTATTGATTTTTCAGTGGATAACGGGTATTTTATGATGTTGTACGGACTATGTCGATGCCTGGTATGTTTGAAGCCGCTCTGGTTAATTTGTATGTGTTTGACGCAACAATAAGCGGCCCCTTTTTTCTTTTATATTTTCTGCCTCTTGATTTGCCTTTGCCTGCTCTTGTCTTTCTTTCTTCAACTCTGGCAAGCTCGCTTTCAAGGCCTAATTTTTTGAGTGTTTCCAGTATTTTGTTTGTTTTGTCAATTAATTCAAATTTGTCGTCTAAAATGAAAGGATACCCATTTGGAATTATATGGCCCCTTTCCGAAACAACATCTTTTAATATAGTGGCTGCGATTGCGCTCCTGATTGCTTTTGCCCTTTCCCTTTCATTTATTTTCTTCCACCATTCTCTCTCTGTTTTTGGGGGATGCGCTCTCCTGCCCCCAACTGTGCCTGGCGCAAATGCTCCTGTCCAATTCATTCTTGTGCCGCGCCTTGTCATTATTTTTCTTGGAACTCTTGAAATGCCAAACCCGTATGAGCCTCTATAATCCCTTCTTCTTCTTGATAATTTTGCAGATGCCCTTTTTCCGGCTTCCTTGCTTGCGGCATAAGCCTGCCTTTTATGGCTTTGGCAAGCAAGCACCGCTCTCTGTATCAGATCCGGCCTAAAATCTTCTTGAAAATGGTGCGGCAGCTTAATCTCCCCTACCTTGTTTTTTGTTGAATCTAGTATGTTGAGCCTCATTTTGCTTTTACCTTCCTTGTTTTGACTCAAGGCTTGTGTATGCTATTCCAGGCGCTTCAATTATATCGTGTTTTAGCCTTGTTGCCCCTGTAAACCGTATTAGGCTTTTTTGGTGGCCGGCTATTGAGCCTTTGATGAGAATGTATGGGTTCTTTACAATTCCGTAATGCAAAAAGTCGCCTTTTATTTTTATATCGCTGCTCTTGTTGCCTATTTTGATTGCTAATTTGCTGTATTCTGTTCTTAGGTTATGGCCAGTCTTGCCGGCATGCGCGACTCTCCACATAACATGGCCTTGCGCCTTCCACGGCCCTAAGGAGCCCGGGTTTCGTCTGCTCTTCTCTGATTTGTGGCTTCTCAATTGTATCCCGAACCTTTTCATAGGCCCTTGAAATCCTTTTCCTTTTGTCAAAGAGTGCACATCCAGCCATTGCCCATCCTTAAAAACTTCACTTACGTCAATTTCCTTGCCTAATCTTTCTTTTGCATACGCTAGTTGCTCCTCTTTATTGCCTCCAACGGCTATTTCAAAAATTTCCGGCTTCTTTTTTCCTATGTTTGTTAATTTTGGCTGGGTGTAACACAGCAGCCTTATGAAATCAAAGTCGGTTGTGCCTTTTTCTTCATTTTTTGGAATTGTGATTTTTCTCTCCAGTTCCTTGTCAAGAGAGTTGGCAAATGTCTCTGCAACCAGCTTTGTGTGTTTTGGGTCTTTTTTATAAAATCTGATAGAAGCAGTCTTAATCGGTGGGCACTCAACAATTGTTGTAGGGCAGAAAATATCCGTGCCTTTTGTCAAGGAGTGCTGGCGATTGTCATTTATAAGAAGGTGTGTCATGCCAACTTTGTAGCCAGCAAAGCCGAGCGGCTTAGGCTCTTTGCTCGCCAGCCAGTTTCTTATTCTTGGGTAGTTGGCTCTGGACCTAACTCTTGGCCAGAATTGCATGCTTCCTGATCTTGGTTTCTTGGTTTTTGGCATTGATGGTTTTTACATACCGCAGACTATTATGTTTATGGCGTCCTGATTGCAAAATAAGCCTTTTATTGATAGCCTTTGTAGAAAACAGTTCAATAACTGTACTGAAAAGGCAGTCTTTTCAGGCTATTTGTGCTCTGCGCCCGCCGTTTCCGGCAAGCATACCAAACATAAGTCTAAGAAATTGCAGGTAATTTATAAAGCTTGCGGAAAAAAATAAGTAAAGAAAAAAACGCTGATTTATGTACTAGAAATAGAAATAATTACTTTGAATTTATTTTAATTAAGTCGTTCGCCAAAGGTGTGTTTACCCATATCCCGACATCATAAGTTGGATGTACTTCGTTGTCGTCAAGCACCATGAATATTATTTCCTTTCCGTCAGCAATGCAGAACCTCGCCTTTGTGCCTGTGTTTTTTACTTCTGCGTATTTTTTTATTTTCTCAGAGATTTTTGTTATTTGGTTGTTTGTCTGTGTTAAGATTTTTATCTTTACTTTTTTCTTTTTAAGCCTTTCAAAAACGGGCTTGAGCATTTCAATTAAGTTCCCAAACTCGTTTTGTGTTGTTGCTATCAGAACGTGTTTTTTGGATTTTTCC
>JACPTD010000102.1 GCA_016192955.1 Candidatus Woesearchaeota archaeon
ATGCTTTGTTCCAGCTTGGAAACAGGCTTGGCGACAATCTGCCTGTTGAGATTGCAGTTGGAAAGGTTGCTGATGTGATGGAAGGCACTGTTTCAGGCAGCTTCTTTCAGCTTGTCAGCATGAACATAAGAAGGCTTGGGATGAGCATTGAAAAGGCAATTTTTGATCCTTTGCACGGGGCTTTAGCATCTTTTCCCAGCAACCTGATTGAAAGCTCAATGAAAGTTTTGACCCAGGCAATCAAAAAAGGCCCATTGATTGCTGCGCAGGCATTGACTAATGTCTCAAGGTACATCAAGGAAATACACAAGGTCAATGAGCGCCTTAAGGACTTGATGGCTGACATTATCTCCTCAATGAAGTCACAAATCAAGTTTTTGACACCTGCGATTGCCGGAGTTGTGATTGGAATAACCTCAATGATAACAGCAATACTCGGAAAATTAAGCGGGCAGCTTGAGCAAGTGACATCTTCTGTTGGAGGAGCTGATGCGGCTGCGCCTGTTGGAATCATCGGCTTGTTTGGCAATGGCATTCCTACATACCACTTCCAGATGATTGTTGGAGTTTATGTCGTCCAGATTACATTCATATTGACGGTAATTGCAAACGGCGTTGAGAACGGCTCTGACAAGCTCAATGAAAGGTACCAGCTTGGCAACAACCTGATCAGAAGCACTATTCTTTATGTAATCATATCTGGGGCTGTGATGCTGCTGTTCAACATAATAGCTGGAAGGATATTGACATCAACGCTGAGCGCTTGAATTAAACATGACAACAATGCAAAAAAAATAAATAAAAAATAACGAGAGCGACTTCTGGATCAATAGCTTGATAGAAGTAATCCGCTTTTGATTATGCACTATCAAGTAAAGATGTGATTGTGCAACATTTGTCGCCAGATTTTTTTAAAATTAATGCGTTCTAAAAGGATGGGGCAGAGGGAATTTGAATCCCTGATTGTGGAAGAACACTAAACGTGAATCTTTCACCACGGTATCTGGTAATAATCGCCAAAGGCTCATAATACCGATACTTCAGCCGTGTGCTCTCCCAGGCTTCGCCAAACATAAGCAGCCGCTTACATTTTTGAGCTACTGCCCCAATAAAAAGAAAGAACATAACAATAATTTAAAATAGTTTCGATTTACTTAAATCTCCCCATCATCTGAATCCTCAATATCCTCCTCCTCGACATTGAGGTCGCTGGAATCATTATTGTCATATTTTTCCAGAGGAATGTTTGTCCTTATTTTAGCGTCAGTTTCCTTGCTCAAGCCAGCATCCGCTTTTCCAACGATTTCCAGCTTGCCCATCCTTCCAGTTGTAAGCTGCATTTCACCCTGCCATTCATTCACATACCCGTTTGTCAGATGGACTTTGTCGCCGGCGCTGACTTTTTCAATGTCTTCGTTCCACAAAGTAAGCTTTATGTCGCCACTCTCATCTTTTGCGATTGCAGTTGCAACTTTGCCTGGCTTTCCGAACTTCTGGAACTCTCTTGGTATTCCTACATCAACAACATCAATAGTTATGTCAACATTTCCCTGTTTCGGCTTTAAGTCTTTTACCTGCATTTTATAGCTGATTTATCTAATAGATATTTAAATTTATGCCCAAAAAAATAAAAAATAATTAAAGATATCGTAAATTGCAGTAATTAATTGTTATGCTCAATTCCCGAAAACTCCTTTATGAAAAATTAGAATAAGTCTTTTTCTATGGCTGGGCTTTTTTGAATTGATACCAATATGCTTGATTTCTATTTGGTTGAAACAATACAAAATATACTTTTTTATTACCGAAGTCTCTAATATTTTCATTAATTCTATGCATATCTTCTCTTCCTAATTCTCCATGTCCTACTGGATGAGAATGCCAATCAATAATTATATCTGCAATATCTAATGCAGTTCTATCCATTACAACCAAGGTAGAAGTTTCAATAATTCTCCGTACTCCAAAATTTCCACCATACATTTGAACCCAAACATCTTCTGGAACTATTTTATCAGTATCAGTAGGTAATGGAACTAAGCGTCTAACATTCTCTGTGTCTTGTGAAGAATAAGCAATTTCATGTAAAACTCCATTATACCCAAGAACACCTCCAATTTCTACAAGAGTTCTTAAATCTCTTGGAGTTACTTGTCCTGTAAATTGCTCCAGAGGTAAATCCCTTCTTGCTCTTTCTTCAATAAATCTATTGACTTCTCCTGCAAATGTAGGAATCTTTGAAACTTCTTCAGGATAAAAACCCAAATTTTGTTCTAAACAATACCTCTTTAATTCATCCGTTTTTCGACGTCTTATGCCCCTATTTACTACTTCTTCCCTTGGTAATGTAAAATACTCCACTAGTCTGCTTAATCCGTTTAACATGATGGGAACAGGCGATTATAGTCACGGACTTAAATAATTGAGCAGATTATGCTTAAAAGGATTTTTACTCCAATAAGATTCTAAGCCGCTCAAAAGCTCTCTCTCGGAGTTATGGGACTTATTCGCAGTTACGTTTTCTCTTGTCTGCTTCCAGCAC
>JACPTD010000103.1 GCA_016192955.1 Candidatus Woesearchaeota archaeon
AACCTTTGATGGTTTTGAAAATTATCATCGAGAAATTTTTGAAGTGAAAGCAAGAAAAGGGCAGAAAAAAATTACGTATAACAACTATTAAGCCAATTTTTTATCCGCAATATTAAATATATTCCTCGTAGACATATGGCATTTCAAAAATAAAAATCCGCAACATTTATATACAACTATGCCCTCTCATGCCTCAACAGAGAGAAGAGAGACATGTTGTTATATTTCTTCTCAGATTAGTTGAGAGATATAGTTGTGAGATGGTAAAGACGAAATTAAAGCCTATTTTGCCAAGCTTGAGGGAAAAAAAGCGTTATTTGGTATTTGAAGTCATCTCAAAGGAAAGAATAGAGGATCCCGGCAAGATCTCAAACGCTGTGTGGAACTGCTCGCTCAAGTTTCTTGGGCTGCTCGGCGCTGCAAAAGCAGGCATCATGGTTTTAAGCAACAAATGGGATTCATCGCTTCAGAGAGGGATTATAAAAGTGAGCCATAAGCATGTTGATGCTGTAAAAGCCGCATTGGCATTTGCCGGCAAAATAGACAATGCTGATATCATTTTCAGGAGTTTAGGCGTTTCGGGGATATTGAGAAAAGCTGAAAACAGGTATTTAAAAACGTGAGGTGTAATAAAAAATGCAACAGCCAATGCCGCATCAGCTGATGGGTTATGACAGGGCAATAACAATGTTCAGCCCTGATGGAAGATTATTGCAGGTGGAGTATGCCAAAAAGACAGTAAGGCAGGGCTCAACAGCAATAGGAATGGTCTGCTCAGACGGGATTTTGCTGGTGGCTGACAAAAGGGTTGTTGATTCGCTGGTTGTGCCCGAATCTGTGGAAAAGATATGGCAGGTTGACGAGCATATAGGTGCCGCTGCATCAGGAATCCTAAGCGATGCAAGAGTCCTTATTGACAGGGCGCAGTTAAGGGCGCAGCAAAACAGGGTAACTTACGATTCAGAGATAGACACATTGACAATAGTTAAGGATATGTGCGACTTGAAGCAGATATGCACCCAAAGCGGAGGCTTAAGGCCGTTTGGGGTCTCAATTCTTGTGGCCGGCATTGACGATCATACCCCAAGATTGTATGAAACTGATCCAATCGGAATATTTTTCCAGTACAAGGCAACGGCAATAGGCGAGGGCGAAATTGAGGTTGAGGAGATTTTGCACAATGAATACAAGCCTGAACTGACAATAGACGAAGGCTTGAAATTGTCGCTGAAGGCTTTAAAAAAGGTTTTGGGGGATAACTTCAATATAGGGAGGATTGACGCTGCATACATAACCTCTGCGGAGAAAAAATTCAGAAGGCTCACAAAGCAGAAGATAGAGAAAACGGCATCAGACTTAAAAGAGGAGAAAAAGCCTGCAAAGAAGTAGGGCAATCACATGGTCACTGTTGATCAAGCTGTCATAGCAAGGCTAAAGGCTCATGGGCAGAACTTTGAGATTCTTGTTGACTGCGGCAATGCCCTTGCCCTGAAAGAAGGCAAAGGCGTTGGCATGCGCGACATTCTTGCAGCCATGCAGGTTTTCTCTGATGCAAAAAAAGGATTGGCAGCTTCTGAAACTGCAATGAAGCAGATTTTCGGAACAAGCGATGTTGATGAAGTAGCAAAGGAAATCATACAAAAAGGAGATATACAATTAACGCAAGAGTACAGGGAGAGATTAAGGGAGGAGAAAAGAAAGCAGGTTATTGCCATAATACACAGAAATGGAGTTGACCCAAAAACGCACCTGCCCCATCCTCCGCAAAGGATTGAGAATGCTTTTATAGAGGCAAAGTTCCATGTTGACGAGTTTAAGCCTGTCCAGGAGCAGGTTCAGGAAGCCTTAAAGAGGCTAAGGCCAATTTTGCCGATAAAGTTTGAAGTGAAGGAAATCGCAATCAAAATACCTCCTGAATATGCGCCTAAGTGCTATTCAACCGTGAAGTCATTCGGCACAATACTGAGGGAGGAATGGCAGAGCAATGGCTACTGGGTTGCAGTTGTCGAGTTGCCTGGCGGAATGGAAAGCGATCTTTACGACAGACTGAACAGGATATGCCACGGGAATGTTGAAAGCAAGGTTTTGAAGATAAAGTAAATTTGAAGGTGAACAAAAAAAATGTCAGAAATAAATGTTAAGGACAAGGAAATATCGGTGCCTGGGGAGACATTGGCAACAGGCATGGACATATTGCCGGGCATTGGTACCTACAGAAACGGGGAAAAGATTGTTGCAAACAGGCTTGGCTTGGCCATGATTGAGGGAAGGACAATAAAGCTGATTCCTTTGTCAGGAAGGTACATACCAAAAACAGGCGACACAATAATATGCAAGGTCATAGATGTTGGATTTAACGGATGGCGCCTTGATACAAACTCTGCTTATTCAGCCATGCTGTCAATGAAAGACGCGACATCAGAGTTCATTGCAAGAGGCGCGAATTTAACGCAATATTATGATTTGGGCGATTACATCGTTTGCAAGATTGTCAATGTCACAAGCCAGAAATTGATTGATGTGACTATGAAAGGGCCCGGGCTGAGAAAATTGAAAGGCGGAAGGGTGATAGATGTGAATACCAACAAAGTGCCGCGCATCATAGGAAAGCAGGGCTCTATGGTGATGATGATAAAGGAAGCCGCAAAATGCAACATCAGCGTGGGCCAGAACGGCTTGATATGGATTTACGGCGAGCCAATGGATGAGCTGCTTGCAATCCAGACAATAAGGAAGATAGAGAAGGAAAGCCATATGAGCGGCCTGACAGAAAAGATAAAGGAGTATTTGGAGGAGAATAGGAGAAAGAATTAGGGTTTTTTATTTTTAAAAATTTATATTGTTTCGTGCCAGATTGTGTAAGGCAAGAAGCGCAAAAACATCAACGAATTGAACATTAAAAAAATATAAAATGTCAAAACTAACACGCCTATTAAAATACGAAACGGGATTGGACATACTACCTGGAACGGGAAGAGCAGTTTTAGAAATGATTGCTGGTGTAAGAGATCGAGCAACTCAAAGAGATTATGTGGACTTTTTAAGGATGCCTCTCAGGTTGACACTAACAGTGGGAGAAATTGCGGATGTGGTAAAAGAAGTATCCGAAGAAATATCGAGAGATCGCTATGATATGGCAGTATTTAAATTGCTTGCCGTACTATCAGCATACGAAAGTGTAAAATTCCTTGTGGATAGGGGGGCATATCAATTATTAAGAAGAGTGTATTTCCAAGTAGATCCGCAATAGAAAAAGAAAACCCTGATTAGAATTGACAATAGGTGAAAAAATGACTTACAAGCAAAGAATTGACGGAAGGGGCTTTGATGAGGCAAGGCCGATTGAAGCAAAAGTGGGAGTTATCAAAAGGGCTGATGGCTCTGCAATGTTTAAGATAGGCAACACATGGGCTTATGCAGCAGTTTATGGCCCAAGAAACCTGCATCCCAAGTTTTTGCAGGACCCTCAAAAAGGAATATTAAGATGCAATTACAACATGATGCCCTTTTCAAGCTCTGGAGAAAGAGTTAGACCAGGCGGCTCAAGAAGATCAAAGGAAATATCAATGGTGACAGAGAAGGCGCTGCTCCCTGTTTTGGATCTGGAAGAATATCCAAATTCTGTTGTTGATGTTTTCATAGAGCTGCCGCAGACAGAAGCCGGCTCCAGATGCGCGGGCATATGCGCGGCATCAATGGCATTGGCTGACGCCGGGTTGAACATGAAAGACTTGGTATGTGCGGTTTCTGTTGGCAGGGTTGCTGACAAGCTCCTTGTTGATTTGGACTATTCAGAGGAAAGCTACCCTAATGCTCCAGTGGCAGACATTCCAATTGCAATGATGCCGAACTCTGGCAAAATAACTTTATTGCAGATGGACGGCGAAGTCAAAAAGGAAGAATTGATGAAATTGCTTGAAATGGGCAAAAAGGTTTTGACTGACATCTATGAAATACAGAAAAATGCTTTGAAAGAAAAGTATCACGAGGTTGAGGAATAATGCACAGGGAATTAAGAAGCCATATCATAAGCCTGCTGGCTGCTGGCATAAGGCTTGACGGCAGAAAGCTTGCAGAGTACAGGGAGCCGATAGAAGTGGAAAATAATATTGTAAAGACTGCGGAAGGCTCTGCAAGAGTAAAAATAGGCGACACAGAAGTGATTGTGGGAATTAAGCTTGAAGTAGGCGAGCCATATCCTGACACTCCTGACGAGGGAACTATAATTGTTGGAGCAGAGTTATTGCCGTTGTCCAATCCTGATTTTGAGCTTGGGCCTCCTGGAATACAGGCGATAGAGCTTGCAAGGGTTGTTGACAGGGGCATAAGGGAAAGCAAGGCATTGGATTTCAAGAAACTGTGCATTGAAAAAGGCGAGAAAATATGGATGGTTATCATTGACATATGCCCTATAAATGATGCTGGAAATTTATTTGATGCTGCCTCACTTGCTGCACTGGCAGCCCTGAAAAACACAAGATATCCGAGCTTTGACGGCGAAAAGGTTGACTACAAGGTAAAAACAGACAAAAAGCTTGCGCTTGAAAAAATGCCGATTGCCGTGACTGTCATAAAAATAGGCGACAAGTTCATTGTTGATCCCGACACAGAGGAGGAGAAGGCGATTGACTCAAGGCTTACCGTTTCTTCAATAGAAGACGGCACATTGTGCGCTTTGCAGAAAGGCGGCGATTTTCCACTGACAATGGAAGACATTGACAAAATGCTCGACATCGGGATTGAAAAGGCAAAGGAATTGAGGAAATATTTGTGAGGTCTTATGACAGATGGACACATCAAAGTTAATGGAGATAATCAAAGAATGTGTTGGCTCTAGCTATGATCTATTTAAATCGCCAAAGGAACCATGGAAAGTCAGAGTAGCCCGACAAGGTCTGCTTATTGGAGCAGTCACTATTGATGAAAAATCTGCCCATATAACTGAGGGAAGAAACTTTCGACCTAGGCGGGATAGGGGTTATTTCTTGCGAATTATGTATGAACTTCAACAGAAGAGAGTGAATGTTGTTTATTCTGGACCTTATTTTTCCACTTAACTTAAAATGCAATCCATTGAGCAAAAACTTCAAAAATACCTTGAACTTACTTCTAAAGCACTCAAAAAAGTAAAAATCATTGAGGAACACAAAAAACAAGCAGAGGACTTTCTTGACTTGGCGCAGAGATACTTTGACGATGCAAGATATTTTGAGAAGAAAGGTGATTTGCTCAACGCCTATGGCGCAGTTGTTTATGCGCATGCCTTTCTTGACGCTGGCGCAAGGCTTGGGTTTTTTGATGTCGGCAAAGACAATGAATTGTTTATGGTGGATTAATAAGGCCTAAGCGCAGTATATATTTGACACGACTGCCCCTATGCCGTATTTTTTCAATTCCTTTACAGCTGTTGCTGATAAGCTTTGAACCTGCTTTACAATCATTGCCCTGTTATTAGAAGGGCCGATTTCATTGCAATGATAATAAGCAGCATATTGTCTGTTGCTAGCTGCGCTTTTAATCATGATTGAGAATAAATAGTCCATATTAAGCCCTTGCCTGTCGATGACAACATCTACACTTACAAATCTTGTTTCAACAACAACCCTGGTTACGCCTTCTAATACCAGTTCCTCTACGAACTTAGCACGTGTTTTTGGAGAGGGAATTTTAGTTCTAACCTTAATCGGATGCCGCAATGTTGAAAAACCAGTCGATTTGTCCATAAAGCCCCAACTATCCGCTAAAGAAAATGGTTTTATTTAAAAAGATTAGCCATAGTAAAAGTAACACACATTACCACGCTTGACTGGGTTTATTTCCTTCCAAAATAGAAGAACTTGTCTATGCTGACGTCTTTCGGCTCGTAATCGCCGTATCTTGGCCTTAAAGGCTCTGCGTTTTTTGCCGCGCCGCTTTGAAAAGTTTCATGCCTTTCCTCATTAGGCCTGCAGTCCACGATTTTTACTTCCTTTTTGGGGTTAGCATTTTGGGATTCAAGCTGTGGCTGCTGCCCTGTCAATGTTGTTTGAACAGCGTGAGGCTGCGGAGCCTGGAATTGCAGCCTTGAAATCTGGCTTTTAAGGGAGTTTATCTCGCCGGCTTGCGAGCACGCAGTCTCTTTCAGCGTGTTAATTTCCTGCTGAAGCTTTTTTACAGCCATCTCTATTATTAATTCAAACCTTTTCTGGGTGAAAACATCAAGCTGCTGCTCCATTTTTATCAAGTATTTTCTACATATATTTTATTACGTTAATTTTCAATCTGGCTTCGCCAAATTCTTGTGCTCGGGCTCACTTTTTCGCCATATCGTTCGCCCTCGCCAATTTATTCATTATTTTAATATCAAATTTTATTTTTTCTTTATACTTTCCTCTAAAGGTGTTTAAATCAAAAAAATAATTTCAATAACTCGATAGCTTGTTGCCGAAATTCTCCCTTATGAAAGTGACCATCATGTCATTGCCGGCCTGCTGGTATGACTTCAGCGCAGTTGCAAGCAGCCCTTCTCTCAGGCAGACATCACCCAAAGCGCTTAGTTTTTCCTTGTCATGGGCTAACTCATAAGCCTTGGCAGCATACCCAATCTGCCTTTCCTTCAGGCATTTGTCCCCTATCTCCACAAGCTTTCCCGAATGGTTTATTGCGCTGAAAATCTCTATTGCATAGTCCCACTTGTCTTTCTGGAAGCATTCATCTCCTACTCTTGTCAGGTTTTCAACATCATTGCATAATCTGAATGCCTTAATTGCATCTGCAAAATGGCCGTTTTCAAGGCATTTCTTGCCTATCTTCAATAACTGCTCATTGGCGTCAGCTAGTCTGTATGTGTCAATTGCATTGCTGAAAAGCCCAACTTCATCATAATGCTCTCCAACCTCAACAAGCCTTTGCCTGTTTCCTGCAAGAATGAAAGCCTTGACAGAATCATTCATATTGCCTCTTCTTATATACTCTTCTCCCAGAGCATTCAAGAGCTTTGATTTTGTATTTTCATCAAACATTGAAAGGTTGACATTATCTATCCCTTTCTCCAGAAGCACAGGAACAATCCTCTTGAAATTCTCCAAATCCTGAGACTTGGACATGAATTTCTCATTAGAATCCGCAATTTCCGACACCATTTTTTTAACTATCTGACTTTCATCAACTGACATTGTAATCACCCTTTTTGATTTTTATTGAATATTTTTATAAAATTGATTTTATTGTATTATCATTTTCAACTGCAAGCCGTTAAGTTGATTTTTAGTTATTACCTTATCTCCTTCAATCCATTTCATAACAAAGTTTCTCTGCCACTTTTTTGGTCTTAAGTGAATGAGATTTTTAACAATTTCTCGGATTGTATGTTGGTCACCTCTGATAATCACTTCTACTTTTCTATCTTG
Source organism: Candidatus Woesearchaeota archaeon (assembly GCA_016192955.1). Lineage (GTDB taxonomy): Archaea > Nanobdellota > Nanobdellia > Woesearchaeales > GW2011-AR4. The sequence continues at coordinate 7,389 of JACPTD010000103.1, forward strand.
TTCTTCAACTGTAAATGCCAATTCATCTGTAAAAGTACCATCTTCGTAAACAGTTTCAATTATAGTTCCTAATACTGACTCCACAATGATTCAACTCGCAAATTTTTCTAGCTCTTTTGAGTAATATGAGTTGACTGTTTAGTCAATTACAATTGTAATCTTTTTTCCATTTAATGAGTCTATTTCATTATTACTGGCTACCTTACTTATATCTATAGTATATCGTGCCCCTTTCAATATCTTTAATATATCAGCATCACAATTGGCAAGGTTAATACTAAATTCTTGACCTTCAGCGTCAATTTGATAAACTCGTGCATTACCAACTCCATAAGGTGTTGCTTTAATTTTTTTTATACCCTATAACAATTTCAGTTGTCATTTTAGTCAATTTTTTGACTTTGTAAAATAAACAAAATAAAAAAAAATAATTCACAGTTTTAATCCGTGAAGTAATCAATTCCAAGCTCATCGCTGAATCTTTTGGCTTCAAGCACCCTTGTCTTCTTGTCGGCTTTGCCTAGGATCCATGGCGAATTGACTCCCGTTATGATTGTCATGACAGCAAGCTTGCCTTTCATCTGCTCAGAGACTCTTGCTCCCCAGATGACATTTGCGTCTTGGTCAAGCGATTCTGTCACTAACTCACCAATCCTGTTAACCTCATCTAGTGTCATGTCAGGCCCTCCTTCAACATGGATCAAGGCGCCTGTTGCGCCTTTGTAGCTTATCTCCAGCAACGGGTTGCTTAAAGCGCCTTTCACAGCTTCTTCAACCCTGTTTGTGGTGTCAGAAACGCCAACTCCAATTGCAGCCACTCCTCCGTCCTGCATTATTGCCTTTACATCAGCATAGTCCAGATTAACCAATGAAGGCACTGCTATTGTTTCTACAATGCCCCTTATCATTGTGGATACTAACTCATTAGCAACTGCAAACGCCTGCTGCACTGGCAGGTTTCCCGCAATATTGACCAGCCTGTTGTTGTCTATCACTATGACTGTGTCGCTTGTTTGCCTAAGCTGCTGCAATCCAAATTCTGCCTTGTCGATTCTTGCCCTTTCAATCTTGAACGGCATTGTGACAGTTCCTATTACAATTGCTCCTGCGTCTTTTGCAGTCTGCGCAACAATAGGCGCAGAGCCTGTTCCTGTTCCGCCGCCCATGCCCGCGCACACAAAAACCATGTCAGAGCCTTTTAGAACATCTTTTATTTCCTGTATTGTTTCTTGAGCTGCCTTTGCCCCTTTATCGGGAAAGCCGCCGCATCCAAGCCCTCTTGTAAGCTCCCTTCCAATCAGAAACCTCTTGTCAGCTTCTGTAATCTCCAAATGCTGCTTATCCGTGTTGCAAGCCAGAATTTCAGCTCCTCTTATGCCTTTCCTGTAAAGCCAGCTTACCATATTGCTGCCAGCTCCGCCGCATCCAATAACCTTTATATTGGCATGCCCAACTTGCAAATCGTCGTTTTGCGCAACGCCTTGTTTAAGCGCGCTTTCAATAACAAAATCCATTCCCATTTTTATACACCTCAGCTTTTCATTCCTTTAATTATTCAAAATCGGAGTAGTGTCAATATATGAACTAGTATATAAATATTACTATTTTGTATACTGGTATACTTCACTCATTTCAAAGAAAAATTAATTTTTTTTTATATTGAAAGTAATAAATGGTGTTTATAAATCAAAGCTAGTTCATTGAGAAGTGGTAATTAATAATCAAACCTTTGGTCCA
>JACPTD010000104.1 GCA_016192955.1 Candidatus Woesearchaeota archaeon
ATTAGGCGTAGGAAGGGCTCAGGAAGTAATGCTTGCAATTGAGGCAATGGTCAGGGAAGGGAGAATGCAGCCCATTCCAGTCCATATAGACGGCATGGTGTGGGACGTAACTGCGATACACACAGCTTATCCTGAATACCTCAACAATTCAATCAGAAAACTGATATTCCACAAAGACCAGAACCCGTTCTTGCACGAGATTTTCAAGAGAGTCGGCTCGCAGAAAGAAAGGATGGATGTCATTGAGAATACAGGCCCCTGCGTGGTTTTAGCGACTTCCGGAATGCTCACAGGCGGACCTTCTGTCGAGTATTTGAAGCATTTGTGCGACAATCCAAAGAACTCTATCGGGTTTGTCAATTACCAAGGCGACGGCTCGTTGGGAAGGAGAATGCAGATGGGTGAAAGAGAATTTACGTTTTCAGACGGTGGCAGGCAGGAAATGCTGCAGATAAAAATGCAAGTCCATACTGTTGAGGGCTTTTCCGGGCACTCTTCAAGAAACCAGCTGATGAACTTTGTAGCAAAATGCGAGCCAAGGCCTAAAAAGGTCATCATTAATCACGGCGAGAATTCAAGATGCCTGGATTTGGCAAGCTCGATTCATAAAGGATTCAGGATTGAGACTGTTGCTCCAAGGAATTTGGAGACTGTGAGGGTGAAGTAAAGTTTATATACAACCTTATATCTTATTGTAGCTTAGAATGGTAATAATGACTATCGGACCAAGAGACGTAGACTACAGGGCAGTGGGCTATGAGTTAGCCAGTTTGTATGTTTCGGGACAAGACTTCTCAAGAACTGTTAAAATATATTTTAAAAATAATCCGTCAAGCCGCTACATGTCATACGGAATAAGTATGTTAAAGGAGTTATTTGAAGGAGTGGGAAATGCTATTAGAGATGGTCAGACTACTTTAGAACAACGTGCAGCAAATGAAGCCTTTAAAATACTTTCTCGTCCCTGCCGGAAAGCTTTCAATCGTGTCCGAGGGTCATGGCGTGCCTCAGATGTTGAGAGAATCATAGGAGAGATTATGCAAAGAAGAGGAAGGCGCTGAAACGCCAAGACTATACTCAATGATAGGCAAGGGACAGATAAAGAATGATACTGCCATTGTAACAGCGAGTTTCTTTTTGTCATTTGATCAGAATGCTGTGGGTTGATGACATTAATGGATTTCCTTCAAAGTAATGATTATTCACCCCATCTTCAAAAACCCATTAACATAATCACTTGCTCAATCTCCTGACTAATTCAGAAATCAAGATTTTCCTTTTTTCTTGTGACAGGGAAAACAAGTGCCTTTTCACCATTTTATCTGAAATTGTGAATATATAATTGATTTTTATTATGCTATCCTTGACAGCGCCTTCTTTTCTGGTCAAAGGAATGCCTTCCATTTCTGTATTGCTGGTAATCCCGGCGACAACAATATTTCCATATTCCCCAAAAAGGACAGCAGCAGGCCTTGTCTTGACCTCAAAAGTGTCGGTAAATTGGACCTGCGCAAGAATTATATCGCCAGTTTTATACACTCTCCCATGCCTCGTCTTCCTTGTTATCCCACAATTCTTTCATTTTGTATTGCTGTATCTTATGCAGGAATTCATCATAGCTATTCTTCTTTTTGACAGCAATAAACACAGAAACAGCTTTATCCACTAATTCATTATACGTCTGCCTAGGGTACTCTTTGGCTTTTTTTAGTTTTTCTATAATTTTCTTGTCTAATTGGATTGTAGTTACTTCAGTCATATATAATCAGTTATTGATATGTTATGTAAGAGCTATATAAATGTTTCTATTTTTTTATGAAGTCAACTAAGGCAGCAATTGCTCTATTGGTGTCTACTGCAATTTTTATCTAGCCAATCTGTACCTTCTGGTTTTTGCCGCCAAACTTCTGCATCTTCGCGTATTTCTTATGAGCGCTGATATATCCCCTAAAAAAGAAATTTACAAAATCATTTTCAGGCTTGCTTAAGGCATGGTAATAAGCTTTTCTTTTTTTGTGCTCTATTATTAGCAGAGGATATCCGCTTCTTTTTAATATGTATGCAATTACAAGCCTTCCTGCTCTTCCATTTCCGTCTCCGAACGGATGGATTTTCTCGAATTTATAGTGCGCTCTTGCTGCAAGCTCAACAGGATTCATAGTGCCCTTGTTTTTACTATACCAGCCAAAGAATTCTTTCATTAGTTTGCCTAATTCCTGCCAGTCGGGTGCAACATAGCTTCCAACGCGCACAAGGTAATCCCTGATCTTTCCTGCAATATCCGGCTTTGTGTCTTTGAAAATCTCCTCATGCCACTGCAATATCAAATGTTTTGACAATTCCTTTTTTTCATTTAGGACTTCAAAAAAGACTTTTGAATGATTAAGCGTTTCCTGCACATCCCTTATGGGCTTATTAGGTGAAATCCTGTTTTTTATGATATCCTCAGTTTCTTCCCTAGTAATTGTTGAGCCCTCTATCGCATTGGTGTTGTAGGTAAATGATACCGACAAATCAATGAGTATTTCTTTTTTTACCGATTGCGGACATCTTTTCCACTCTTTTCGAAAATTCTTTTTGATGAATTTTAGCTTTTTTATCACGCCCTCCTGCATGCACTCGTGCAAAAAAGCGTCCTTTAGCTCTTCAATATCAGCTGGAATGCCCCTGCCAAGATATTTTTCCCTGTGAACTACTTCGCCGTCTTTTCTAAAAGAATGCGCCAGATAGTAGTAATCCTTCTGCCGGACTATGTTCATAACCTCTTTATACAATTACATTTATTTAAATTTTTTGCTTTTAAGAGAAAATGTAATTGTATTAAAATCCAATAACTTTTTAAAATAATTGATTATTTTTCTTGTTTATGAATGAAGCAGTCAAGCAAAACTACATCAAGGCAGGAAAAATATCTGCTGAAGCTCTTGAGTATGGAAAATCGCTGATTAAGAAAGGCAATTCCCTGCTGGAAACAACGGAATTAATCGAGAAAAAAATTTTTGAGCTTGGCGGAAAGCCCGCTTTTCCGGTTCAGATTTCATGCAACGAAATTGCAGCCCATTTCTGCGTTGAAGAAGATGATAAAGCTGTTTTTGGCGAGCAGGTTGTAAGCCTTGACTTGGGAGTGCATGTTGACGGCGCAATAGGAGACAATGCCTATACTATTGACTTGTCAGGAAAATATAATGATTTAGTTAAAGCTGCGCAGAAAGCCTTGGAAGAGGCGTTGAAGGTAATAAATGTCGGAACTGAATTAAGGGAAATTGGAAAAGCAATAAATGACACAATCAAAAGCTATGGCTGCAATCCTGTAAGAAATTTGTCAGGGCATGGGCTGAACTTGTATAATATACACACAAAGCCGACAATACCCAATATTGATGACGGCAACAAGGCAAAACTGCAGAAAGGAATGGCTTTTGCGGTTGAGCCGTTTGCAACAAATGGATCTGGTGTTGTTGGTGAAAAAGGATTGCCGAGTGTGTTTATGCTTGAGCATCACAAGAATGTCAGAAGCCCGATAACAAGGGAAATCCTAAAGGAGATTGAAGCTTATGAGAGACTGCCGTTTGCAAAAAGATGGCTTACAAGAAAGTTTGGGGCAAAGGCAAACTTTGCATTGAGAGAGTTAACTCAGTCTGGAATAATTCACCAATTCCCGCCTTTGGTTGAAGCAAGCAAAGGCATTGTAACGCAGGCAGAGCATTCTGTTCTAATTGATGATAATGGGGAAGTGATTGTTTTGACCAAGATGTAGAGCACCTTCTGGGAATTAATAAAACCAAAAAGTATAAATATAGGTTATACCGAGTAATACTTATGGTTATACTAAAAACTAGGATGAAAGTAGGTCCGAAAGGACAAGTTGTAATCCCAAAAGAGATAAGGGATGAAAAGAAGATATGCCCTGGAGATGAAGTATTCGTAGAACTAAGCGACAAGGGGATTTTGATAGAGAAGCCCAAAAGGGATGTTGTAGCAGATTTTGAGAGAATTGCAAAATATGGAAAATCCATTGATAAAGTTGACTCAGATAAAGACTATGCTGAAATGATGAAGCAAAGATGGGATAAATTAAAGCTAAAATGACCTATCTCGATGCCAATATCTTCATTTTTGCCGCAGGAAGCAGAAGCGAGATAGGTGAAAAAGCCAGAAAATTTCTTGAAAATCTTCAATTAGGAAATGAAAGGGCATTTACTTCTTCATTAACTTTTGACGAAGTAGTTTGGAAAGTATCACAAATTAGGAGCTTTAACGATGCATTATCGGCAGGAGATAATTTGGTTGGAATGCCAAACCTCATTTTCTTAGACGTGAACACAACAATCATATCAAAATCCCTTGACCTAATGAGACTCTATAAGCTCTATCCTAGAGATGCAATACACGCAGCTTCCGCATTGAATAATAATGTTTATGAAATCATTTCAGAAGATAAAGATTTTGATAATATTAAAGGATTGAAGAGAAAAAGCATAAAAGAATTAAGGCTTTAATCTCTCAAATATTGTAAAAGTTAATAAAAGCAGGATATCACTCCTCACTTCATTTATAAATAAACGGGCTTTTTTACTGCCTTAGCTTTAGTTGTCTAAAACCATGTTAGAATGTATTCTATTTTTTTTAAAGAAAGATTTATATATTCTAAACCAAAAGTAAGTGTAAAAATGAGTGCTCTGCAGATTGATGCGACTGTAGCTGGGGGGGTCCACCTCAAAATTATGCTTCTCGTATAGAGGGAATTCTTGGCGAGTCCGCTTCTATAATAAAAATTCGCCGGCATATAGTTGCAGTTGCTCCCACTGACGCTACAGTTTTGATATATGGTGAATCTGGAACAGGAAAAGAGCTTATTGCGCGCGCAATCCACGATAAAAGCCCTAGAGCAAATAAACCATATATCCCAATAAATATCACAGCCATACCGGATACATTGCTAGAGGGTGAGCTATTTGGGTCTATAAAAGGCGCATATACTGGATCTGTGGCAAATAGACTAGGTAAATTCGAACTTGCAGATGAAGGCACACTTTTTCTGGATGAAATCGGGGATATGCCGCAGAATATGCAAGTAAAAATCCTAAGGGCACTTCAAGAAAGGCAAATCTATCCTTTAGGTGACGGAACAGGAAAAACTGTTGATGTAAGATTTATTGTTGCAACCAATAAGGATTTGAAAGCTGAAATGAAAGCAGGCAGATTCAGATCAGATTTGTATTATAGAGTTAATGTTTATCCAATTTATGTTCCTCCGCTTCGAGAAAGACCTGAAGACATTGGAGTCCTGCTAGTGCACTATCTTGATAAATATCATTATAGTGGGGCTAGGGGTTATAAGATAGTGGTA
>JACPTD010000012.1 GCA_016192955.1 Candidatus Woesearchaeota archaeon
AGAATCATCTGGATATTTTTCAAGCATATAATAATACAATCAAAGAGTATGATGGAGAAACTCCTTGCATGAAAGAAAGATTGTTGAACAAAAAGTGGACTTGGACGGATGTCTTTATGTATCGTTAACTATACCATTCCCATACTAGTTCTTCTTTTCTACAGCTATGAAGGGAGTTGGTTGTTTTCATTGTGAGCAAATTTTATTCTGATTTAAATAGTTTATACTCCTTTAATTTGATTGGTTTTAAGTGTCTGGATAGTGTTATTTCTATTCATCATCATCGCTAAAGTTCTTGCATTGTTTAATTTAAAATTTTTTTTATTTCAATTATTAAAATTTTGAGCTATACTCACGGACAAAAATAATTTAGTTTGGGAAGTGTCGGATTTGATTTATTTCATTATTATATTAATGGCTAAAAATGGAATTGATGTTAAAGATATTGAAAATGAATTGTGGAGAAGGCGAAGATGAAAGAAATTAATAAAGTTGTCAATAAAATAATTGAAGATGTTAAGAATAAGTGGGATGCTGCTATTAGATATTACACTAAAAAATTTGATAAAATTGGTTTAAATTCCTTTTTGGTTACAAAACAAGAAGTTAAAGAGGCTTACAAACAAGTAAATAAAGAAACAATTAAGGCTCTAAAATTTGCAAAGAGAAACATAGAATTCTTTGCCAAACAACAGCTCAAGCAGTTAAAGAATTTTGAAATAAGGAAAAATGGAGTGATATTAGGGCAAAGAGTAATTCCTATAGAAAAAATTGGAGTTTACATTCCTGGAGGAAACTATCCGCTTCCATCAACTGCCCTAATGTGCATCATTCCAGCAAGATTGGCGGGAGTTAAAAAGATAATAGTTTGCTCTCCAAAAATAAAGCCAGAAACAATTGTTGCTGCTGATATTGCAGGAGCAGATAAAATTTTTAAAATTGGAGGTGTTCAGGCAATTGCAGCAATGGCGTACGGAACAAAACAGATTCCTAATGTTGATAAAATAGTCGGTCCTGGAAATGTTTATGTTACTGCTGCTAAAAAAATAGTTTATGGAGATTGTGGAATTGACTTTTTGGCAGGCCCTAGCGAAGTTATGATTATAGCGGATGAAACTGGAAGCCCTGAGTTTATTGCTGCTGATTTACTTGCACAAGCAGAGCACGATATAAAAACTAAAGTGGATTTAGTAACTACATCAAGAGAATTAGCTAATAAAGTAAATGAGCAGATTAAAATTCAATTGCCTAGATTGAAAACTAAAAGCATAGCAGAATTATCTTTAAAAAATAGAAACATCACCATTGTTAAAAATTTGAATGAGGCAATAAATATAGCAAATGAAAAATCCCCAGAACACTTGGAATTACAAATAAAAAATCCAGAAAACGCGATAAGGAAACTTAAAAATTATGGCTCATTGTTTATAGGAGAGAACACAGCAGAAGTTTTTGGAGATTATTGTAGTGGCACTAATCACGTACTTCCAACAGATGGTGCAGCCAGATTTACTGGAGGACTATCAGTAAAAGACTTTGTAAAGATTGTGACGTATCAGAAATTTGATAGAAAAATCCCAAAAAGTATGATTAAGGCAGCTTCAAAACTTGCAGAGATAGAAGGACTTGATGGGCACAAAAAAGCAGCGTTAATTAGATTGAAGAGTAAAAGTAAAGAGAACTCCACCTCGTAGTTTAGTGTCGTTTCGTTCTTTGTCGAAATGTCCCACTACCTATGTTTAGCCGCTAAAAATTATTGGGCTTAACTTATAATAAAAGCTTGCAATGGAATTGTATTAACTTGATATATGCAAAATTACTTTTCAGAAGATTTTTTCCGCAAACTATAAATACCATCAATTCTTAAGCAAGCAATAATAAAATGCTGGACAAAAAAAGAGGCTACTTCTTTATCTTGAAAGACCTGAACAGCCCGTATGCCGGCATTGGCGGCCAGCTTTGGTCAGAGGGCTTAATAACGGATTCAGAAAACACTTTGCTGCAGCAGATAGGTGAATTCTACAAAACAAATAAGCTTGGAGTTGCTGAGAAATTCATCCAGAATGTTTCTCAAGGGGCAGTTCCAGAGCAATTTGAGTATGAGGTATGGATTGACAATGTAGTTTTATACCCAAGAATATCCTCTCCCGAGCATATCAAATCAAAAGACAAAACGGACCTTCTGCTGACTTCAAAAAAGCTCACTTTTGGCATTATAAACAGGACAACAACAGAGATTTGGGGGCCTTACAAGGCAGAGGTGTTTGTATGGCAAAGATGAGAATAAAAAAGAAAGGAGTATTTTTCACGCTCATTGCAATAGCAATAATGGCTTTATCCATAATCATCTTCACGCCTCAGGCAGATATAAGCCTGCAGAAGGACTCGCAGGCGATAAGGGCAAGGATAAGCTCAATAGACAACTACGTGGATGATTTGGAGAATAATTACTTTAAAACTGTTCTTAGAGCTACAACCCACAAAACGCTCCTGTCTTTGATATTTTACATTAATTCAACAGGCTCTTACATAGACTTGGATTCTGCGTTTTACGAAGTTGCGCTAAACGGCACAATCAATCAAGTTCCTATTGATTCCACCACCGGAAAAAAGCTCATGGAAAACAGCACATTGGCAAATTGGTCGCAAAAAATAGCTGATGCCGCCAAAGACACGCTTAATGTCAATACAACAATAACAATAAAGAATGCAAGCGTTTCCCAGACAAAGCCATGGCAAATTGATTCAAGGATTGCAGCAAACATTACCGTAAAATCAAACGTTGCTGAATGGAGCAGAATTTCAACAGCAACTGCATCAATTGGAATTGAAGATTTTTATGACCCGTATTATCTTGTGAATACTGACGGGGCATACGCCAACCAAATCAGAATATCTACTTTGGAATTTGGCAAATGGAATGTTTCCCATGTAAGGGAGCACTTGAGAAACGGCACGTATATGCACTGGGAAAACTCAAACGCACCAAACTTTTTGATGAGATTCACAAATAATTTACAGCCTTCAGCATGCTGCGGCATTGAAAGCTTTGTTGACCCGAATAAAATAAGCGCGCCTGACCAGATAAGAAGCTATGTGGATTACATGCTGTGGGGCGGCAATCCACAATGCGCGGACTTATTTAACATAACCAACCCGCAAACCGGAGGCGGAGTCTGGGATGAATTCAGATTTTTCAAATTGGATATAAATCATACACTGAAATACAACATAACGAGCAATGATGCTATAAGGACATGCTAAAAATTGGGCAATTGAAATTAAAAATCGAAATGTTCAGCATTATGAAGTTAAATATGAAATAAGGGGTGGACTGCATTCCCTATTTCTTCAACTTCTGCTACATTTGCCTTTTCCAACTTCTTGGGTATCTTGTAAGCCCCCATTGGGCTAGGCTTTAGTCTCTTAGCTATCCGATTTATGCTGTTTCTTTCCTTGAAGTTCCTCACCAAAAAGTCCATTACCCTTGCCTCATTAACTGTTAAATTCTGCACGTTTTCACCTCATAAACCTGAAGTATATAATTATATACCTATGTCAAAATTCAGTCGAAAATCCGCAAAAAATAAATACTTGCACTTTTGTAGTAGGCAGGCAAAAACCAAAAAGTTTATATAATGATTGTACTTAATAGCGTACAATATGAAGTACACTAATAACTCTTATGAAAATAAAAAAGTTTTTAGCGGAGACAGAGACACAAGAGAAAATCCTATACAAACATGGGATAAAAAGGGAAGAACTTGAAAATGCATTGCGTGAAGGAAAGCCTAGATTTTTCAGAGTTAGAGACGACATTTATATGGCAATAGCAGAATATGAACATTATTTGACTATAATATTTGAATATGACAAATCTAATGCGATAATAAAGACGGCCTATAGGTCTTCAGATTGGCAAATTAGACGATACAAAAAGAAATGACTTTTGGTATATTGTTGTTGTAATGATATTGCTGGAACGTTGTGATGAAAGACAAAATAAAATCTGAGGAAATAGAAGAAGACTTTGATAATATAAAAGAAGAAGACATAAGTAAAGAAGTCCACTTCAAAATAGATAAAGACGCATTTAAAGCTCCTTTTACTTGTCATGGAAGGAAAACTATTTTGGTAGGGAAAAAACTATCAATTGATGGCATAGATTTTAATTATTCTGTTTGGCAGTGCAAAACATGTAAGAAAGAGTATCTCGATTTAGAACAAGGCAGAAAACTGGAGAAATTCTGGGTATTTAAGAGATTATTGGAAGATAAAGTAATCACAATTGAGAGAAATATGAATTATGATGGCAAAACTTTTTTCTTTAGATTTCCAAAAGAATTAACTAAAGATTTGCATAAAGATGATTTGGTTGATATCAAATTATTAAGCCCAGAAGGAAAGATGTTTTTGGTTGAGATTAGGCATGGAAAATAATTCTACAATTTTTTCGTTTAAACAAAATTCAGTTGAAAATCCGCAAAAAATAAATACTTGCACCATTAAACTAAAAGAAAAATAAGCTGGAAAAGGTGGGCATTTGAGGTGTTAAAATGAAGTCTGACGGAAAATGTAATTATTGCAATGGAATTTTTTCAGGAAGTGCAATGGGCAAGCATTTGCAAGGCTGCGCTGAAAGAAAGAAAAAAATTGGGCAGGACAAAGGAAATGGAAAGGCGTATTTAATAAAAGCAAGTTGCGAGCCATTTTGGGTTTATTGTGAGGTTGACTCCGACAGCACACTAAAGGATATTGATTCCTCTTTGAGGGAGTTATGGCTTGAATGCTGCGGCCATATGAGCGGTTTTAAAATATTAACTGATTTCTATTCATCGCACCCAGAGGAGGATGATAAGAGCATGAATATAAGACTTGATAAGGTATTATCTATTGGTTTGAAATTTATTCATGAGTATGATTTTGGGACTACAACAACTCTTTTGCTTACTGTAGTGTCAGATAGAAATGGTAAAGCCGGCAAGAGCAATGTTATTGCAAGAAACAACCTTCCTGATTTCAAATGCAAATGCGGCAAACAGCCAAAAGAGGTATGCTCGCAATGCGTCTTTGAAATCGGAGAGGAAGCTGTGCTTTGCAGTCAGTGCGCAAAGAAGCACGAATGCGGCGAAGATATGCTTTTGCCTTTTGTGAATTCTCCAAGGGCAGGCATGTGCGGATATACTGGCTAGAGAATGAAAACCATTAAAGACATAACAATTGAGGATGTGCAAGATTTATTTGACAGTGTTATATTTTTAAGAGGCGAAGAATTTAGAACTGCTTGCAAAAAAATTAAGCGTTGAAAATCCCGAGCTTGCGCGCAATTTATTCAAAAAGCTTTGTTTTGCCTGGATTAAGTCCGGCTCAGGATGGCCCTACAAAAAGGCAGGCAAGATGCTGGAATCAATAAAACTTTTAGATAAAAAAGGCAGCTTCTTTAAAAAAACAAGAGGAGAAGTTACAGCATTGCACAAGAAAAAGTATTCCCTTATGAAAATTATTAATGGCGTGTAGAAGTTGAAACAATAGATTTTTAATTGCACAAAATGCCAGAAGACACATCACAAATAACGTGGATTGTTTTGAATGCTGTCAGGAACCTGCAAACGGGAGTTGACAAGCTGGCTTTATTTCTCAAAGGCTCAAAATCAAAGCTAGTTATTCCTATAGAAAGCAAGCAGCTTTTTGGCGGCTTAATGTGGCATGATATACCGACAATAAAAGGCTTCATCAATCAGCTAATTGGTATGGAATTTATAAGAAAAAAGAACGTACAAGACTACATCTATCCATACCAGATTCTTGAGCTTACGGAAGCAGGAAAAAAGGTTTTAGATGAAAAAATAAAACTAATAGAAAAAGCTTACAAGAAGTTTTCACATGAGCCAAAGCTCAAAGAGCTGAAAGAAATGCTTCCCGAGAATATAGGCTATGAAGAAATAAGTTGTGCAACTGCAGATTTGAAAAAAATATTGAATAAAAAATGAGGACAGACACAATAGAAATCAATGGATATAAATTCCTAGTTAAGATACATCATGAAATCAGAAAAGATAGCACTGCTTCTATAAGCCCAAAAGCAGTGAATATAAGAATTCCGCTAAATATGAATCGGGAAGATCAATTTAGGCAATTGCTCAAAATGAAATCCTGGGCAATAAAAAAATTAGGAGAAGATTTTGATAAATTCAAGCCAAAGCTGCAGAAGCAGTATAATGATGGAGATATAATAGCAGTAGGCAATGCCAATTATAAATTGAGCATTTCTTTTAAAAATAAAAATAGCAGCTCTGCAAGAATTATAGGCGATAAAATTTATTTAATTATCTCATCCAACCTATCTGAAGAAAGAAAGAGGAGGCATATATCCACACTCCTCAGCAGATGTATTGCAAGGGCAAGATTGCCAAAGCTGCAGCACAAAATAGGCGAGTTGAATAAACTGTATTTTAACCAAAAAATGAATAAAGTGTTCTTCAAACACAACAAATCAAACTGGGGAAGTTGCTCTGAAGATGGAAATATTAATGTGTCCACTAGGCTTTTGTTTGCGCCTGACGATATTTTGGAGTATGTATGCGTACACGAGCTGGCGCACTTAATAGAGCACAACCACTCTGATAGATTTTGGAAACTAGTTGAAAATGCGATGCCGAGTTATAAGGAAAAAATAAATTGGCTTAAAGAGAATGGTCATACGTGCAGTTTTTGATTCTATAGACAATTGCGTTGATTTGTTTTGTTTACACGCAATTGTCCATCTCGTAAATTGCGACTATTTGTCAAAAATTCCAAGTTACGAATATATAATGAATTTTTGAGCATGCTCGGAAATCGTAATAAATTCCGTAAAATTTGCGATTTCCGACATATTAAACCAATTATCGCAATTTACGATAACAAAATTCGTTCCACTTAAAAATTCAAAATTGAATAATTCGGTAATTGGTTGTCGCATCTGCAGCATATACGTCATTTTTAAAGTTTATAAATGACACACCCCTTCACAGAGTTTTTCAGTTTGTCAACTAATATTCAAATTGTGAAAAA
>JACPTD010000083.1 GCA_016192955.1 Candidatus Woesearchaeota archaeon
AACAATTCTGTCAGGTCAGCATTAAGGTTGCGTATCATATCAGTATACATTTTTGTATACTGAACTATATTAGCTTTTCGGTTTTTGTTCCGTCAGCAAAATGGGTTAAGACTTTTCACTTCCAGAAAACCTCAAAGAGCCAGATTTATAAATGAGTATTAACCTCCAATACTTGTGGCATACATCAAAGTTAGGGCTAGAGTTTCTAAAGATGAAGCTGAAGCAGTTAGAAAAGGTAAAATTCCTATAGGGAAACTATCAGGAGGCTTGTCCTGTATTGTCGGAAGCCTTTATTCTCAGATTTTTTCGCAAGATGGCGTTATTGACATTCAGCCAGCCGATAATGGAGCAACTAGAACCCAAGGAAGTTGGATTGAATTTTACAATAAACTGAAAGGGGAATCCGAAAGAAAAAGAATGATTGCTTCTTATGATGTTTTAGACGCACCAAGACATGCTCCAATGGAAACGCTTAAAAGTATGCGTGAAGATTGCAGAAAGTACTGGCTTACTACAAGTACACATAATAGTTACAATGGACAGAATTTAAGCGGCAGAGTTATTCATAACTATAACAGCATCATTGTTGGGCCAACAGTAATACCCTTAGGCGAAATTCCTGAGCTTGACGAAGTGCCGCTTCCAGAAGTTCTTGAAATGCCAAGTGGATTGCTATATGTAAGGGCATTGGCTAATGATAGATACGCAACTAAAAGAGATTTATTAAAAGCACATGAAGACTTTAGTGAGAGAGATGCGAAAGAAATAGCATATTGGACACCAACACAAAAAAGCAGAAATGCTTATCCAGAAAGAGTTGCTGGCTTCGATTTCAATGACGACAGGTTTCATGTCAATGGCAACAACAACATCAACAACAATGGCCACTCCCGTGGAATGACCTTGGGTTCCAAGACAAATATAATGAAGAGATATGGCAACCTATATGAAAAGCTTTGCTCTTTTGAGAATCTTGAATGTGCTTTCAGAAAAGCACGAAAACACAAAACAACAAAAGACTATGTTATTGAGTTTGAGAAAAATCTTGAAGAAAATCTTTTGCTTTTGCGCTCAGAATTATTGTTGCACTCGTATAAGCCTCAACCTTTGAAGACATTTATTTTAAGAGACCCAAAAACCAGAAAAATAAGCAAGTCGGCTTTCAGAGACAGAGTTGTGCATCATGCTTTATGCAATATTATAGAACCGATTTTTGAAAAGCAGTTTATTTACGACTCTTACGCCAATAGAAAAGGGAAAGGAACTTTAAAGGCAGTGGAAAGGTTTGATTTTTTCAAGAGGAAAATATCAAATAATAATACAAGAGCATGCTATATCTTAAAAGCGGATATAAGGCATTATTTTGAAACCGTCAGCCACGAAACTTTATTAAGCATAATAAGAAATAAAATCAAAGATGAAATAATCATCCGGTTGATAAAAACTATCCTTCAAAATTATAAAATTGGGAGACGTGGCAATCTTGGAATGCCCTTAGGCAATCTTACTTCCCAATTTTTTGCCAACGTGTACCTCAATGAACTTGACCAATTTATTAAGAATGAGCTAAAAGTCGAATATTACATTAGATATGTTGACGATTTTGTTATACTTCATGAAAATCATAAAAATCTTGAGAAATACAAAGAAGCAACAAACAAATTTTTGACTCAAAACCTTAAAATTGAGTTGCATCCTGAAAAATCAAAAATAATCAGACTGGACAGGGGAATAAATTTATTGGGTTACAGGGTTTTTTATTATTATAAATTGTTGAGAAAAAGCAACATAAGAAAATTCGAAAAGAAATTTAATCAAAAAATGGAATTGTACAGAAACGGAGAAATTATTTATGAAGATATTATTAATAGCTTGCGAGGCTGGTTAGGCTATGCAATGTGGGCAAATACATATAAATTAAGAACAAATATCATTAAAATTATTGATCACTCATTAAAAATACAAAACAATAAATCATTAATTATATAAATTGGTTTGTAAAACTTTGCACTAATCAATAAAAAATGAAGAATCAAGACAAAAAACCAGCTAAGGAGCTTGAAGAATTTGGAAGGAAATTGGTTGCTGACATTGAAAAAGGCAGAAACCCGACTATTGAATTTTCCTCAAGGACATTGTCAAACGTGGTTTATGACACAAAAACAAAAACCCTCGGCTTGGGGGAAAAGCAGCAGCAAAGGACATTTTTTAATGTCGGTCATGCAAAGAAATTCATGCAGACTTTGGAAGTGGCAAAGGTGAGCAAGACTTTGCTCGACGCCCAAAAGCACGCAAGCTTGAGGGATGTTTTCTACATGGCTAAAAGGACAATTCCGCAGTCGAGCATTAACATTGTTGACGACCAGGTTGAAAGCGACAAGGCAATAGAGGATCTGGAATTGATTACAGAATGCTCAAGGGAGCAGCTGAACATCAATGCGAACAAGATGGGAAGCGTTGCAGGCAATGTGATAATCGAGGACTCTGGCGACACAATTAACTGGGCGAAGCTGGGCTCCGGGGGCTGGAGCATACCGTCAAATGTTGAGGAAATAGAATTCAAGGCGGTAAAAGCCAAATACATCATTTACATGGAAAAGCAGGCTGTCTGGGAAAGGCTGCACGAAGACAAGTTCTGGGAAAAGCAGAACTGCCTGATTGTCACGTCCCAAGGGCAGACAACAAGAGGCATAAGAAGGCTCCTGCAAAGGCTTGGCGACGAGCATAAACTGCCCATTTACGTGCTTGCCGACTTTGACGGGTGGGGATTCTACATCTATTCTGTTTTGAAATTTGGCTCAATAAGCCTTGCCCACATGTCGGAAGAGCTTGCAATTCCCGCAGCAAAATTCCTGGGCATAACAGCGGATGACGCAGTAAATTATGACTTAAAAAAGCATTTCATCAAATTGAAGGATGTTGACATCTCGCGCTTAAAGCAGATAGCTGATTATGACTGGTTCAAGAAAAACAAGGAGTGGCAAAGGCAGTTTAAGATGATGAAGGACTTCGGGGCAAAGCTTGAAATCCAGTCATTGTCGTCCAAAGGCATAACATTTATATCTGACAAGTACTTGCCTGAGAAGATTAAGAAAGCAGAGTTTTTGGATTAGTATTTTTATACAGTTTTATTTTTAAAATTACAATTTACAATTAATGCGTCATGAGAGATAAAACGCAATAAATTAAAACATTAAATTTACATCAATAAGCATATTACAAAATCCAAAATTGGAATGAGCCAACAAAATCAAAAAATGCCAGGACAAAAATCAGAAGAAAAAACGAAAAAAGACGTGCCAGCCTGCTGTGTCGGCTGTGTTCGCTGGGAAAGGTTCGGCAAGAGCTGCTATTACTATTGGGAAGGCAAAAAGCACTGCACAATGTGGACAGGCTCATGGGATGAGGTTGTGATACAATAATTTCTGAAAAATGCAGTTTGGCAATAACTTTTATAAACAATTGCTTGTATTCATTTCTTTATGGGCCAGTAGCTCAGCTTGGATATGGAAGCACCAAAAAGAGCGGCAGCCTTCTAAGCTGTAGGCCGGGGGAGTGATTGAGTCAAGGCTCTCTCATCCCGAATTCAAATCCTCCCTGGCCCGTTTTACCAAAATAAAATAGAAATATTTAAATAGAGGCTTTTCAGAATTTAGCTTATCAAACAAGTAAATTGACCCTATGGATAACTTTAAAAATAAAAAAGGATTTATACAGCACCCTGGCATGATGATATTTATCGCATTTTTGCTGGGATTGGTTGCAGCATACCTCTGGATTAACTTTATAAACTTTCCAAACCCGTTTTGCAAATAAACTCAAAAGGTGATAACATGAATATTTTTAATAATAAAAAAGGAATTGTTACACATCCGGTAACTATGTTTGTTATTGCGCTTGTAATTGGCTTGGTGCTGGCTTATGTGTGGGTTAATCACACAACAGTGCCAAACCCTTTCTGCCCAAAATAAATCTCATTTTAAGAATTTTTTAGAGTTCCATGGCAAATGTCGCTATCATCAAGAAAAAGCCTTCTACAATAAAAATTATGTTGTAAGCGGTTCTGTTTAGCCATTTGAATTCAAACCATGCAGGCCCAATGCCAAAAGTATGCAGCAATGGAAACAAGCCGATTATTAAAACGGTGATTGCAGCCCCAAAAGACCACCATCCAACAATGTTGCTGTTGGTTATTTCAATTACCGAGTTCATAGCAAGGTACAATCCAGCCCCTGCAACAATCCATGTCAGCAAGGAAACCGGCAGATTATTTAAAAATTCGAATTTTCCCAATAATGGAAGCAAACCCAATAAAAAGATTATAGCGCCAATTAATCCAGAAATCCAGTCGCGCATTTGCATCATTTTAAAAGGGCCTCTTTTTTTAGAAGGATTATGCTGCTCTTGCTAATTCTCCAACTTCTTTTTCTGCTTCTTTGTCTAATTTTTCAATAGCAGCTATGACAATCCTGAATCCTTGAGCAACAGTTTGAAAATCTTGCACTATGGCATTTTCAGTTTTTTCAATCATTTCTAATAATTCTTGGCTAGGTTGTTGTGGTAGATAATGTTGTTGTATAGATTTTGTAATAAGTTCCTTTATATTATGTAAATCATATAAAATTTTAAGAACTAGTAATATATCTCTTTTTTTAATTGTGTAACTATTATAAAATGCATCTTTCAAATCAGCAGCAATTTCTTGTGTATCTTGAATTAGTTCCTTTTCTGCTTCTTTTTCTAGTTTTGGCTTAAATCTTGCTTTAAGGCTTCTTATTCTTTGTGCAATTCTTTGCAGTCTTAATATATCCACTTTCTCTCTTGTTGCGCCTCTTGCCAACGGTAATCTGGCCAGTATACTTACATTAGCTTCTTTTTGAAACATTAGCCTTAAATTAGCCATAAGCTTATTTCTGTCAGCTTTTGCTTCATTCACTATTAACATTATTTGTTGGTATTCTTTTCTTTCACCACGCTCAGCAAACTTATAATTTTTGGTTCCATCAAGAATAGCAATTGCTAAATCTCTTTCTAGTTTTCTTAGTGGAGGGTCATTTCTCGTAACTTGTGAAAGCTCTAACAAAGCCTGCAATATCCCAATTTCAGCCTTTACTAAGGCTTTATCCTCTGTTAATACATTAAAAATAAAAGCATCTGCATTGTGAGAGGAAACACCTAAAGCTTCTAATGCCTTTTTTAATTTTCTTAAGGCAGAAGTTACTTTATGTTCTTCAATTAAAGTCATGGCACGCACATATTCACGACTGCCTTTTCTAAATCTTTTAACAGCTCTTCTAGCTTCAATCCTTTCTTTCCAAGAAGTAGCTCTTACGCCTTTTAGCAATGTGGAGTAGTATTTCGTCCAATATCCCATTCTTCATCTCACCTTTTTAATCATCTCTGAAACCTTTAACTTTGTTTATTTAAATCTTTCTTTTTTGTTGAGCTTTTGGGAGTGGTGAACGCTATACCATTTTTATATGGGAAAATCTGTCAAAGCCAGAGTCAAAGCTTGCCACATTCCTTATCCCAAACTCCTTGGCTAATGTGATTGTTGAGCAGTCCGTAAAGCTCAATTCATTTGATTTTTTGAAAGACTCCCACGATTTAAGGAAGATGTCAGCGTCAATCTTCAAAAGCTTTATGCTCGGATCTGCCAGCAAAGCATCCCCAATCTCCTTGATTGAATTTTCAGGAAATGACTTAGCCCTTAAAAAGGTCACAAATTCATCAAATATGTAATCAGAAATATAGCACTGCCCAAATTCTTTATCCTTCAGCCTGGCTTTTAAGGACTGGGCATCTTTATTATTCTCGTCTTTGGCGTTGTTCAAGGCGATTAAAAAAGATGTATCCATAATCAAGCTCAACTTTTCCACCCATAAAGCGCTTCATCAACCTTCATGCTTAAATGCCCGGCATCCTTTCCTTCATATTTCACCGGCTTTAAATCCCAAAAGCTTTTCACTTTATTCCCATTTACTCTTTTTCTGTGCTCCCTAATCCAACTTTCTAAAGCAAGATTTATAGCTTGGCCTATTGTCATGCCTTCTTTAACAGTTTCTATCTTCAGCTCTCTCCACAAATTGGAGTTTACGTCTCTTATCGTTATGTTCATCTTGTCATCAATGTAAACATGTATGATATGTAATATTTAAATATTTCCTTTTTGCTGGGCTTTTTGGGGTGGTGAAATGTATAGGCAAGCCCGAACGATATGGCAAAAAAGTGAGGGCGAGCACTAAAATTTGCCGAAGGCGGATTGAATTTAATTGTAATATTTTTACTAATATTTACTTTGCATTATGTTTTACTTTCTGTTTGCCTTGACAATAGGGCATTATTCAATAAATAACTTTTCAATAACTTTAAAATAATTTAAAATAAAAAACAATTATAAACAATAAAATAATCCATAAAAATATGCTAACAGAGGAACTCCAGAAAGAAATCTATTTCCCTTATTCAAAAATAAGAGATATACAGAGCGATATGATTTCTGATGTCCACAATGCAATCAAAAGCAAAAGGCACATAATAATGCACGCCCCGACAGGGATTGGAAAGACAATTGCCGTTTTAGCCCCTGCCCTGCCGTTGGCGGTAAAAAACAACTTAACAATCTTTTTTCTTACCTCAAGGCAAACCCAGCACAGGATTGTTGTGGACACCCTAAGGCACATAAAACAAAAATTTGGGATTGAGCTTGAATGCGCAGACATAATTGGCAAGAAGTGGATGTGCCTGCAGAATGGCGTTGAGGCGATGCCGAACGGCTCTTTTCACGAGTACTGCAGGGCATTGCGGAATGAGGATAATTGCGAATTCTATGCAAATACCCTGAAAGAGACAGGCGCAGCCACTGTTGAGGCAAAACTGGCTTTGGAAGAGCTTAAAATCGCAAGCCCATGCCATGTTCAGGAGCACATAGAAAAAAGCAAAGATAAAAAGCTGTGCCCTTATGAGCTTGCGCTGCTTTCTTCTCCAAAGGCAAGGGTTGTTGTGGCTGATTATTACTACATCTTCAACAATCCAATAAGAAACGGCTTTTTGATGAAAATGAGAAAAAAGATTGAGCAGTGCATTGTCGTTGTTGATGAAGCCCATAACCTGCCCAACAGGCTGAGGGAGCTTTTGACCCACAAAATGTCAAGCATAGCGATAGAGATTGCAAAGAAGGAAGCTGCAAGGTTCGGCTTTGAGTCTGTGAACCTTGAATTTGTTGAAGCAGCATTGTTCGAGCTGGCAAAAGAAATCGAGGAAGAGGATACAGTTTCGAGAAACAGCTTCGTTGATTTGATTGAAAAGTACAAGAAATACGATGATGTCATGGCAGAGCTTATTTTTTCAGGCGAAAATATAAGGGACAAGCAAAAAATAAGCTATATGCTCAATATAGGCAAATTTCTGGAGGCATGGCTCGGTCCCGACAAAGGGTTTGGAAGAATACTTTCAAAAACAATAGACAGGAAATTAAAGGTAAGCTTAGTTTACAGGTGCTTAGACCCTTCGATTGCAGCAAAGGAGATTATAGACAACAGCTACTCTACTTTGCTAATGTCAGGCACCTTGATGCCTACGTCAATGTACCGGGATTTGCTCGGGTACAGCAATGCTGTTGAAAAAGAGTACAAAAGCCCGTTTCCAAAGAAAAACAGGCTCAATTTGATAATTCCCAAGACAACAACAAAATTTGTGGAAAGAAGCCACCGCCAGTTTGGAGAAATAGCCAGGGTTTGCGGGGATATTGCCAATTCAATTAACGGCAATGCTGTGATATTCTTCCCAAGCTATGACTTGATGGAAAACATCGCTGAGCATTTGAAATGCAGCAAGCCTGTTTTCAAGGAAAAGCAAGCTTTAACAAAACAGGAAAAAGAGAATTTATTGGCTGTTTTTAAGAGCCATAAGGATAAAGGCGCTGTATTGCTTGGCACCTCAACAGGCTCTTTTGGGGAGGGCATTGACATGCCCGGCGTTTTGAAGGCAGTCATTATAGTCGGGCTGCCATTAAACAAGCCTGATGTCGAGGCAAAGCTCCTTATAGATTATTACGATGACAAGTTTGGAAATGGCATTGAGTATGGCTATGTGCTGCCAGCAATCACAAAATGCCTTCAGAATGCAGGAAGATGCATTCGCTCAGAAACCGACAAAGGAGCAATAATCTTTCTTGACGAAAGGTACGCCTGGCGCAATTATTACCAATGCTTCCCGGAAGACTGGGAGATTGAGGTGAGTTTAGATTATATTGGGGTTTTGAGTGAGTTTTTTGGTCGAAAATAGTAAGATTTTTATTTGAATTAGCTTAAATTATTAACAAGATTATACAACGAATAAAATGCTAAAGGTCAAGGACATTTTTGGAAAGCTCAAAATTGAGAGGAACACAAAAGAGATAATGGAAGAAATCGATAGAGAGCTAGATAGCAAGTTCTTTAAAGATTAAAAATCTGGATAATGTTGAGTTTGTTAAATGAAAAGTGTGCTTTGTAGGTGATGATCTCTAAAGACGGACTAAGACTTATGCCTTTTTGAATGCTTCTGCAGTTTTTAACATAGTGCTGGCATGATTTTCACAAAAATGATCTCTTCCATAAGGAGGAAAAAAGCCACCAGCTTCTCTTCTTGGTATACCATAAACATAACATCTTTCATCGGCACATTTTTCAAAATCATCTAAAATAAAATGACCGCTCAATTCATGACAAACCACTTCAATTCCATAACTTATATCAACAGCCCCTCTGCTTTCTGGTTTTTTATAGGCCTTGCGAAAGAGATACCATCATTTCTAAAAGTAAGTCCATTAAAAAAGCCCCCCTGTCTAATTAATTCTTCTGTTTTTTTTATACCCAACCTCGAGGTTTCGTAGAATAGATTTGTTGTCAGTACTAATACCCTTTCGCTTGATGTGTCAACTCTTGCATTTCGAGCATACAGCCAAACATCACACATTCTAATTCCTAATCCACTTTGAGTAATCTTTGGAAGTTTAATTCTGTCTTCTAAAACTGCACCTTCAAATATTTGATTGAAAGGGGGAGTAGCCATAGCACTATCCACTATTTGCCTTGCCTTTTCTCTGTCTAAATTCCAACATTGGTATACCAAATTCATTTGAGAAGGCTAATCTTGTCTTATTTTAAAATATTTCCTATAAAAAGTATATACATATCCAAAATTATTAATATACCTTTTCCTATACTAGTATCTTAAATCGAAACATTTAAATACAGGTATTACTTTCTATCTTGAATGGTTATCCTTTTTGACAGGTTTAACCTGCCAGAGGACATATATGAGGTTGTTTTTGCGACAAAGCAGCAGATAATCGTTGCCAAACTCCTTATAGAGATGATGAAGGACAACGGCGGAGAGATAGGCAAAACAGAGATGTCTTTGTTCGCAACCAAGCTTCATGAAGGCAACTTAATAACCGATTTGATAGATGAACCTCCGTACAAAGGCAAAAAAGTCAAGGTATCCTACAACAAAAGGCAGTTTTATGACAGGATTTTAACGCCTATGAAGAGCATGGGGCTTATTGATTATGACCTTTACAAAAAGACCTACAAAATAAGCGACAAGTTGAACAAGGACTTGCAGCACATAGG